>JAIRPU010000081.1 GCA_031256815.1 Spirochaetaceae bacterium | reverse complement strand
GCTTGCCATTGCCGATGTACTGGCGCTGGATGGCGAACAGGACGCGCCTGTCCGCGGGCAAAGTATATTTTGGCACCCTGCCGCGGATTACAGACATTTTTTGTGCGGCATAGAAACAGAGCCTGAACTTTTGCTTAAACGCCGCCTCGAAGCAGGCGCGCTTGTATCGGAGCAGCCTAAACTTGATGAAATAAAAAAACGGTGTAAACTGGAACTGTCTTCATTTGATTCAACATATAAACGTTTTCTTAATCCGCATATTTACAAAGTTTCCATAACAGAAAAAATACGCGATTTAAAACTGAATCTTATAAAACACTATCTGGGACAATAACTTAAGGGTTTCGCAGGGCATAATACCATGCGCTGTTCGTACGGGTTAATCAAAAAATACAATATTCTGAGCTATATAAAAAATACAGCTCAAACGCAATTATTCGTTATGCAGATTCCAGCGCCGCTTCTATGGCGCGGGCGAGCTGGTCGCCGCAAGAAGTGGGGCGTAACCCGCAGTTTATGCCTTTTAATTTTTTTACAGCTTCAGAGGCGTCCATGCCTTCTACAAGCAAACTTAAGGCTTTTAGGTTGCCATTGCATCCGCCCTCAAACTGAACATTGTAAAGTTTGCCTTCTTTAATGTCAAAAAAAATTTCAGAAGAACAAACTCCCTTGGTTTCGTATTTATACATAATTAATCTCCTGTATAAAATGCTAAGCTAAAATAAAACCGGACGGTATAAAACAATTAATATTAAATTGTAAAAACTACAGCCGTTTTACATAAACAAACCACCGTCTATTGGAATAACCTGACCTGTAATATACGCAGAATCGTCAGAGGCAAGAAAATTCGCAAGCGCCGCCACATCTTTTGCACTGCCAAGCCGCCCAAGCGGAATTGCTCCGGAAACCTTGTTTTTTGCTTCGTCCGTCATTTTTGCAGTCATATCTGTTTCGATAAATCCAGGCGCAATAGCATTTACACGCACTCCTCGGCCGGCAACTTCCGCGGCAAGAGACTTTGTTACCGCTATAAGCCCGGCCTTTGAAGCCGCATAGTTTGCCTGGCCGCCATTTCCATGCATCCCGACAACGCTGGCCATATTTATAATTGAGCCGCGCCTTTTACGCGCCATATCTCTGGCTACAGTTCTTGCCACAAGAAATGCCGCGCTAAGATTCAAATTAATTACTTTTTGAAAATCGGCAAGCGTCATTCTAAAAGAAAGATTATCTGCTGTTATGCCGGCATTATTTACAAGAATGTCCAAACCGCCGGATTCTTTTAGGATTGTTTCAATAACACCTTCGCAGCTCTCAAGCGCGCTTAAATCAGCATTTTGCCAATGGAAACTGCCGGAAGTCCCAGCAGCCATATCGTCTAAATCCAAAGGCGGCTTTGTGCCAAGCCCCCAAACTTCCGCCCCTTCATCAATAAACCGCTGCGCTATCGCTCTGCCAATGCCACGCGAAGCTCCTGTAATCAGCGCTTTTTTACCACTAAGCATACTAACAATTTAACAAAATGCTCTTTCTATGTCCACAGGCTAAAGCGGATTTTACCGCCCGTTCAAAAAAATTAATGTCATTATCTTAGACTGAATGATTGCTAACCTGTCAGGCGGTTTAATGCTACACGAACATTTATATTATCTGCGTCAAATTTTGCGGCGTTTAATACTGCCTGCCGCGCTTCGGCGCTCTGCCCAAGCGCCGAATAACAACGCGCCATTTTTAATTCCAGCCGCGCCGCCGCGCTGCGCCTGCTTTGCGGGTTAAGCGAAAAATCAGAGTTTTTAATTTTAATTTGCGCAGCGGCGCGTTTAAAACTTTCCAGCGCGCCGCGATAATCACGTCTTGCCTCCAGAATAAGCCCTATATTGGCATCTACAGGCCAGCTCTCTTCGGCACTCTCGTATTCTCCCGCAGGATAGCCGGCAATATCAATCTTTGTTAGCGCATTAAGCGCTGTTTCGATGTTATTTGCGCGAAGTTCATTTATCGCTATTGTTAATGGCATCCAAAGGCCGCGAATTCCCCATTTTTCGGCGGTTTTAAGCAAAAAATATGTATCGTCAAAACGCCGTTCAAAGTCAAAATACCATGCCGCCCAACGGTATATAAACTGTTCCTTCGGATAATGTCCGGCAAGCAGCCATGTATCGGCTATAGATTTATCCAAAGGCTCGCTTTTTATGCCGCGGCGAAAAAGTTCAAGCTCAAAAAGAGGTCCCGGGTTTTTTGTTATGGTTTCTTCGAGTATGGCGCGGCCGCGCGCTTCGCTTACAAGCCTTGTGTAAAGCACCGTTCCAAAAAGCGCTGCCTGGGAAGGGCTGGTGTTTTGCCATGCAAGCATACTTTCAAGAGCTGCCCGTTTTTCTTGAATTTCTGTAGAAAACATAGCGATATTATAAAAAACACGTGCGCTTCGCTCATTATTTGGCAATGCGTTTTTCGCAAGCAGCCGCCATAATTGCAGCGCGTTTGCCGTGCGTCCCGCTATATAAAACGCATCGGCTGCCCGCGCTATGTTTTCCGGTTTTTCACTTTCCGTCCAGATACGGGCGGCTGCGAGAGGGTCGCCAAAATCGTAAGAGTATTCGGCAAAAAAATCGCGGTTTTTTTCCAGTGCGCCATTATCAAGGTTAAGTGTAGTTAAAAATGGCGCCGCTCCGTCTATATCGCCGCGGATTATATATAACAGCGCGGCGTTTACAAGCATGGCATCTGCTTCTTTACCGCTAAGCCCGCGAATTCCAATAAGAAATAGCGAATCGTTTTGTTCAATTACGGCAGCGGAATCCGCGCTGCCAAGCCTGCCGGAAAGCGCATAAAAACAAAAAGCCAGCGGCAGCGAAGAACTTTCGGCAAGCGGCCCCGCCTGGGACAACACCTGCGCATACGAGGCAAGCTTTTCGCTGTTTGCAGCGGCGCCGCTTGTTTTTACAAGAGATTCAGCGGCAAGCGCCGCTATTGCCGCGCTGTGCGGAAACCGTTTTGCCGCGCGTAAAGCTGCGTCCATGTAATCGGTAAGAAGATTTGTTTCTATATTTGCAAGCTTTCTTCTTCGTTTTAAAACAGAGAGCTGCCCTTCCGCGCCAACGGCGGTTTTTTCAAGCACGTTAAGCATATTGAGCATAACGTCAAGATTTGTTTGTCCGCGTGAAATTTCAAACCACGATAGATTTTCATCGAATTTTTTTAGTTTTTCTGACCACGATACACCTGAAAACGGCGTTTTTAGGCTAAAAATCCCGCTTTTTGTCTGAATTGCTGTTAATATAAGTATTCCAACAATTATAAACAGCGCAGCAATTCCAGTTATGCAGGAAATTTTAATTAGCTTTTTTGTTTTAGAGACGTTATGTGTTTTAGACGGCCGTTTTTGTTTCATTTTTTATTCCTTTTACTTTTGTTTTATCAGTCCGAAAGTTTTTTTAGAGTTTCGCAGATAAACAAACTTTTTTCGGCAAGCTCTACGCCGCCGGTTTTTATAATAAGCGTTTTTGACGAGTTTGGGTCAAGTTTAATTTTTCCTGACGATTCTTTTATCAGCCGCAGCGCATTTTCTATTTTTATTCCTGATACACGAAAAAAATCAACCCGAACCCATCCGCCTCTTTCGCGCAGTTCAGATACTCCAAGTTCTTTACAAATAATTCTGATTTCGGCAAGCGACAGCAGTGATTTTGCCTCATCGGGCAGCGGCCCAAAACGCTCCCGTATTTCGCGGAGTACGGCGTCAAGTTCTTCCGTGTTTTGCACTGCCGATATTTTTTTATATACTTCCATTTTTTCCTGCGAACCGCCTATATAGCTGTCCGGTAAAAATCCTGAATACTCAAGTTCCAAAAGAGTTTCTACAGGCGCTTCGTAATTTTCGTTTTGCAGTTTTGCTATGGCGGTGTCCAGTAAATGCAGATACATATCAAATCCAACCGAATAAATATTGCCGGATTGTTCACGGCCAAGCAGATTACCGGCTCCGCGAATTTCCATATCCTTCATTGCTATTTTAAATCCGGCGCCAAGCTCGGTATAATCCGATACGGCTTCCAGCCGCCGCATTGCAAGTTCGGATATTGATTTATTTTTTGGATAAAACAAATACGCAAACGCAATTTTTTCGCTTCGTCCCACCCTGCCTCGAAGCTGATACAGCTGCGCAACACCATACATATCCGCCCTGTCTATAATTATCGTATTTACATTTGGAATATCAATTCCGTTTTCTATAATTGTTGTAGAAACCAAAACATGAAATCCGCCATGAATAAACCTGTGCATAATATTTTCCAGAGTCCGGCTTTCCATCTGCCCGTGCGCGGTTTCTATTAACATTTCAGGAACCAGTTTTTCCAAAAAGATGCGTGTTTCGCGCAGGCTTTCAATTTTATTATGTAAAAAATAAACCTGTCCGCCACGCGCTACTTCCGCTCTTATGGCGCTTGCTATAAGAGCGCTGTTATACTCTCCTATATGAGTTTCTATTGGACGCCGGTTTTTTGGCGGCGTTGTTAAAAGGCTCATGTCCCGTATTTTTAGCAGGCTCATGTGCAGTGTGCGCGGAATTGGAGTCGCGGAAAGCGCAAGCGTATCTACATTCAGCTTTAATTCTTTTAAGCGCTCTTTATCTTTAACTCCAAAGCGCTGTTCTTCGTCTACAACGAGCAGGCCCAAATCTTTAAATACAACATCTTTTTGTATTAATCTGTGAGTTCCAATTACAATATCAAATTCGCCGTTTGCTATAGAGGCAATATTTTTTTTTGTAATGCGGCTGTCTACAAAACGCGAAAGCATTGCTATCCTGACAGGGAAGCGTTCAAAACGCCGTTTAAAATTATCAAAATGCTGTTCTGCCAAAATTGTTGTGGGCGCAAGAAAAGCGACTTGTTTACCGCTCATTACCGCTTTAAATGCCGCGCGCAGCGCTATTTCGGTTTTTCCATAACCAACATCGCCGCAGATAAGCCTGTCCATTGGCAGGGTTTTTTCCATATCCGCTTTAACTTCTTCTATGCAGCGGAGCTGGTCTTCTGTTTCTTCGTATTCAAAACTTGATTCAAACATAAGCTGCCATTCGGTATCGCGGCCAAAAGCAAATCCGCGCGCCGCCTTTCGTTTTGAATAAAGCGCGATTAGTTTTGAAGCAAGCTCTTTCGCAGCCGCGCGCGCGCGTTCTTTTCGCAATTCCCAGCTTTTTGAACCAAGCTTATCAAGCCGCGGCGCGCCGCCTTCGCTGCCTATGTAACGCTGAACAAGGTTTACCTGTTCTATTGGAACAAAAACTGTATCATCATCCGCATAAACAAGTTTAATATAATCACGCTCGTTTCCAAGCGCTTTAACTCTCTCTATGCCTTCAAAAATTCCTATTCCATAATTTATATGCACAACATAATCGCCTGGATTTAATTCTACAAAACTAAGAATAGCTCTGCTTTGAACCGTTTTATTGCTGAAGGTTTTTCTTGCGTTTCTTCCGAAAATTTCACATTCGGCAATTACAATTAATTTTATTTCAGGCAGTTCAAAGCCGCGGTTTACAGGAAGATAAACAATTTGCGGCGGCCTACCTTTAAACTCTTTGTTATCTGCCGAAAACTCTGTTAAAAGCGTACGAAATCTTTCAGTCTGCGCTTCGCTTTCGCAGGCTATGACGGTATTCCAGCCATCTATGGTTAATTCATTTAATACTTCTTTAAGATAATTTATATTGCCCATAAAACCGCGCGGCGGGCAGGATTTTAAATTTATTATATTTTGAGTTTCGGTTTCAACAGTTTTTTTTATGTTCATTAATGAAACCTGACGTAAAGAATTTTTAACGGTTTCGGCAAAAGGCAAAACAAGCCGCTGTGGAGAAGGATAGCGTCCTTCTCCGTTATCACGCAGCGCGTTACGATAGCCTGCTTCGTATTCACGTGTTAGAGGTTCAATGGCGTTTTCCAAACGTTCCCGTTCGGCAAAAAATATCCATGAATTTTTAAATTCCAGAAAATAATCTGTTATGCATACGCTGTTTTTAAATGCGAGATGAAAAAATAATTCTTCGCCTTCAAATTCCCGTTTTGAAATAAGCTGTTCAATAATTTTTGCGCCGCCGTCAGGAAATTCAGGCATAGATTCAAGATTTTTGCTTAATAAATCAATGCGCTCGTCAGTCCAAATTAACTCTTTTACCGGCGGTATCAGCAGGTATTCTAAATTTTTTTCTGAAGTATAAGTTTGTTCTACAGGGTCAAACGCCCTTATTGATTCGATTTTATCAAAGTCAAACTGGATACGAAACGCTTCGCCTGAAGCGGCGCAAAAAACGTCAAGCACTTCTCCGCGCAGGACAAACTCGCCCGGCATTTGCGCTTTTGGAACACGAATATAGCCAATCGCCGTAAGTTCCGACGCTATTTTTAATGTGTCCAGTTTGCCGCCGGCTTTGAGAATAAAACCAAAAGCCCGCAATTCATCAGGCGGTATAAGCGGCGAAAGAAAGGCGCGAAGAGAAATTACAAGAATTGAGAAAGAAGGAGGGATTTTTTCGGAAAACGCCAGAGCCGAAAGCAATGCGGAACGGCAGGCAAATACGGGAGAAGATTTTGCGGCACTGTGGAAGGGCGCAAGCCCCCACGAAGGAAACAATACTGCGCTGCCTCCAAGCGCCGCAATATTTGCCGCCGCTTCCTGCGCCTCCCGTTCGGTAGGCAGAACAAGAAGCCCCATATTTCTGGAACTTTTAGCCATAAGAATAGCAAGCGCCTCACGAAAAGAACCTTCGGCCGCCTCCAGTGCAAGCACATTATTTTGTTCAAACGCCAAAAGCGCCGCTTTAACTTGCGGTGCGCGTGAACATTCTTCAACAAGAAAATTCATTTTTGCATTTTAGCAAAAAAAACGTTTATCTTAAAGCGCGGGAATTTTACGCGCAGCTATTCCGAGTTAGAGAAAAATGATGAAGCGGCGCGGTTTAATATATGATTTAGTATTTTTGGGCGCATTTTTGCCGGAGGCAAAAGCGCCGGGCTGCGCCGCCGCGGGCGGCGCGGGAGTACGGGACCGGCAAAAACCGCGCCGATGGTGCGCCCGAAAGGGCGTAGATAACCACGGTTGCATGCGCCGGCGCAGGATAATGTGACAGCACGCAGAAAAGTGAGGCGGGATTTATCCCGCCGTCCGCGCCACGCTTTCCGCTCCAATTTGCTGCGCTTCGCTTGCAAATTCCGCTTCAATCGCTTGCGCGTTTGCGGCAGCCTGCGGCTGCCCGTCCGCGAGCGGGCACCACCGGAAGCCGGCGAAACCGCGTTGCGGTTTCGCCGGTCGTGCGCCGCCACACCGCATCTGCGATGTGGCGGCTGTTGTGTTCCGCGGCCTGCGCTTCTGCGCAGGCCGCGGACAAAATCTGCGGCACGACCGCTGCGGCAGTCGTTTGCGTTCATTATTTTCTGCTTTTGTATTTATTGATTTTGCAGTATATTTTCTTTATGGGAATGAACAGCAATTATAAATCCAGCGTATTCTCTTTTCTCTTTAGCGACCCTGACGCGCTCCGTGAACT
>JAIRPU010000027.1 GCA_031256815.1 Spirochaetaceae bacterium | reverse complement strand
GCAGCTACAAAAGCCATCGCTTTTTAAATCAGCGTTAATCCGCGTCATCTTTGCAGCTTCCCTTGTTTTTTACCGGCGGTTGTCAATCGCCGCAAAAATAAAAGCGGAACATAATTTCGCTAAAAACTTTATGGAGGTTCACTATGAACATTATTTGTAAAAAGATTATGCCGGCTTTGCTGGCGCTGACAGCCGCGGGAGTTGTTTTTGTTGGCTGTTCAAAGAAGAGCGGGACAGCCTCTACAATTTCGATGTACGCTATTCCCAAGCAGAAAATCCCATGGTTTGAGCCATATAGCCAGGGTATAGAACGGGCGGCCAAAGAGTTCGGTTTTAATGGCTACTATCTGCCCCCCTCAACCGCAGATGAAGCCGAGCAGGTAAGGCTAACCAGAGACGCAATAAACCAGGGCGCAAACGCGCTCCTTGTAGTCCCAAATGACGCCAATTCACTAGTGCCGGTCTTCTCTGAAGCCAAGAAAAAAGGGATTGCGGTTCTTACACATGAGTCGCCCGACCAGCCCGAAGCGGATTATAACGTTGAAATGATAAACAGCGATGTATACGGCGAACACTTTGCGGAAGAACTGGCAAAACAAATTGGAGGCGAAGGTGAATACGTAATTTTTGTAGGCTCTCTCACCGTTCCGGCGCACAATATCTGGGCGGACTCCGCAGAAAAATATATGGCAAAAAATTATCCTGGAATAACGCTTGCAGCTTCCAGGTTCCCTGTAGCGGAAGACCGCGAAAAATCACGTCAAACCGCGCTGGACATCCTAAAAACATATCCCAATTTGAAAGGCTTTATCACAATCGGCAGCCAGGGCGGGCCGGGCGCAGGACAAGCGCTGCGTGAACTCGGACTTACCGATAAGGTTGCGGTTGTTGGCGGCGGAACGCCGGACGAAGCCCGCCCATTTGTAAAGGACGGCGCATGGGATGTGGTAATACTCTGGAATTCAGGCGATGCTTCATACGCCATGGCTTACATTGCCAAACTTATACTTGACGGCAAGAAAGATGAAGTAAAGCCCGGATTCACAATTCCGGGTCTTGGAAGCCCTCAAATTAAGGGCATCAACATACTGTTTGACAACCCTCTGATTCTTACCAGAGACAATATCGACGACTACCATTTCTAGCAAAAAATGCGTGTTTTGCGCCAATGCAGTTACGGTTGTATTGGCGCAGCTGAGTAATTGGAGGTATCCATGGAAGATTTTATCCGCCTTGAGCATATTACCAAACGCTTTGGCGGCCTTACAGCGTTAAACGATGTTTCATTTTCAATAAAATCAGGCGAGGCATTGGGTTTGTGCGGCGCAAATGGCAGCGGAAAATCCACAATTATAAAAATCCTCGCCGGTGTGCTTAAACCAGACAGCGGCAGTCTCTTTATCGAAGGGGAAAAAATAAGCGGCTACGATTCGCTTGCAGGAATAAGAAAGGGAATAAGCGTTATATATCAGGATTTGTCCCTGTTCCCCACACTTACCGTGCTGGAAAACATTTGCCTTATGCGGCTTATCGAACAACGGAAAATTATCTCCGTTATAGAACGTGAACGCGGCAGGGTGCAGGCGATTCTCGATGACCTCGGCGTTTCAATAAAAACCGGCGATATAGCAGGCGAGCTGCCTATCGCCTCACAGCAGCTCATCGCCATAGCGCGGGCGCTGAACAACGATTCAAAATTGATAGTACTTGACGAGCCGACCACTGCGCTGACCGGCGCGGAAATAAGCCTGCTTTTTAAAATAATCGGGAAACTCAAAAACAGCGGCATTTCTGTAATATTTGTTAGCCATAAAACTGATGAAATAATGGAAATCTGCGATAAGGTAACGGTGCTGCGGGACGGTATGGTTGTCGCTTCAAAGTCCATTGCCGAAACCGGTGTTACCGATATAGAAACGCTTATTGTGGGGCAGGCTGCCGAATACCCGCCCACAGAGAACCTGCCCGCAGACGCAAGGCCGGTAATGGAAGTTAAAAAACTTTCCAGAAAAAACAATTTTAAAGACATCAGCTTTACCCTCCGGCACGGGGAGATTTTGGGAGTTATCGGGCTTTTGGGGTCCGGCAGAACGGAACTTGCCCAATCGCTTTTCGGTATGTTCCCCGCGGATTCAGGCGAGATTTTTATTGACGGCGAAATGCGTGTAATAAACAGTGTACAAAAGGCGGTTAAGTCGGGCATCGCTTATGTTCCCGAAGACCGCTTAAGCGAAGGGCTGGTTATACGATACCCCATAAAAGACAACACGGTGCTTGCAACTCTAGACGCCTTCAGAAACAAACTTACCTTTCTGGACAACGCAAAAATCAAGGAAACCGCCGAGCGCTGGATTAACACCCTTTCGACGAAAGCCGCTTCATCTGAACATCCGGTTTCGTCCCTTTCGGGCGGGAATCAACAGAAAGTGGTGCTGGCAAAATGGCTGGAATCTAACCCTAAAGTGCTGATTCTGGATGGCCCTACCGTGGGCATAGACATAGGCTCCAAAATAGGCATCTTCAAGTTTATAAAGGAGATGGTTAAGGAAAAGGGCGTGGGCGTCATTCTTATCTCTGACGAGATAAAGGAAATAGCCCATAACAGCCACCGCGTAATAATTATGCGGAATGGCAGAATTGGAAAAGTTCTTGAAAGCAATGAGATTAGCGAAGAGGCCATTCACGCTATTTTGAACCAGCAAAAACAGGAGTTGTAAACAATGAAAATACTTATAGATTTGTTGAAAAAGCGGGAAGCGGTTCTTGCGCTGATAATTCTTGCTTTAATCGCGGTAATTTCCAGCCTTACGCCGAATTTTCTTACATACGCCAATATTACAAGCGTGTTAAAATCCTATACCGTTATGGGAATTTTTGCGCTGGGCGTTCTGGTGGTAATTATCAACGGCAACGTAGATGTGTCCTTTACCGCTATAGCGCAGGTTACGCAATATGCGGTCGTGTATATTTTGATAAGGCTAAACGGCGGTAATCTCTTTGCCGCTTTTATTATGGCGGTTGTTTTTGGGACTCTAATGGGGCTTTTTAACGGATTTCTAATTCACCATTACAATATGCCTGGGATTATCATTTCCATTGCAACCCAGAGCCTCTTTTACGGCCTGCTTTTTGTTATTACCAAAGGAACCTACATAAATGAAATTCCCGCGTATTTTCAAAAGTTATCCGATGCCAAACTGTTTACCGTTCCCAATGCGGAGGGAGGCGCTCCCGCCGGCCTTAACGTGGTTACGCTTATCTGGTTTTTTATGGCGGCGGGGCTCTCACTTTTTCTGCGTTACACGATTTTAGGACGGAGTATATATCTTACCGGCAGCAATAAAGTCGCGGCAAACCGCGTTGGCATCAACCTGTTCAAAACCACCTTGCTGGTTTACGGCATTATTGGGGGAATTGCCGCAATAGGCTCTATTGTCCATGCCTCAAATGTGCAGGCGGTTATTCCCTCCTCGATTGTGGGGCAGGAATTGCAGGTAATTGCCGCGGTTGTGCTGGGAGGCGCTTCCATTACCGGCGGCAGAGGCACGGTGCTGGGAACGATGCTTGGCGTATTTCTTTTTGCCATGCTGGGGAACAGCCTTACGCTGCTTAAAATTTCTTCTTACTGGTACAACGTGTTTACCGGCTGCATCATCATAGGAAGCATAACAATTAACGCAGTGCAGGAACTGCGGCAGCGAAAAAATATTGTCCGCGTAAAAGTCGCCGAATAAGGAGAGAAAAATGACAAAAACTGTTCAAAACATGATTAGCAAAGTGCGCAATGACCAGCATTTTCATCTGCTGGCAACTATAGTGCTGGTAACTGCGCTGCTTACAATTCTTATAGGCCCTCGTTTTCTTTCCGCCGCTAATATTATGTCGATGGCGTATCAACTGCCATTAATCGGCTTTCTCGCTATCGGCATGATGATTTCGGAACTTTCCGGCGGCATAAACCTTTCTATCGTTGCAAACGCCAACTTCAACGGAATAATTATCGCCCTAACGCTGCGGGCTTTGACCGGCGGCAATATGGCGGAGGCAAACGGAGGTTTAATCATCCTTGCCTGCCTTGCCGGGCTTGCCGCTACGGTGCTAATCGGCGTATTTAACGGAGTTCTGATAGCAAAATTTAATATACCGGCGATTCTCGTAACACTTGGCAGCATGACTTTGCTTCAAGGCGTTTCGATTGTTATAACCAGGGGCTATACGATTTCCGGTTTTCCAAAGGCGCTTATTGCCCTGGGAAACGACAGCATTGCGGGCATTCCAATATCGATAATCATTTTTATCGCGGTAGTCGCCGGAACGCATTTTTTGCTAAACCGCTCTTCCTACGGTGAAAAACTTTATATGACCGGCGCAAACCAGAAGGCAAGCCGTTTTTCCAATGTACAGGTGGAGCGGATTATTATCATCGAATATGTACTTTCCGCTTGTTTTGCGTTTTTTACTTCTATTGTGATGATAGGGCAGATGAATTCGGTAAAAGCCAATTATGCCGAATCCTACGTTCTTGTGGCCGTGCTGGCGAGTTTTCTGGGCGGCGTTGACCCAAACGGCGGCTTTGGCAAGCTTTCCGGCATGGTACTGGCGGCGGTGATTTTGCAGCTTATTTCCACCGGCTTAAATTTACTGCGGCTTGATCCGTTTATGATAACCGCCACCTGGGGTGGCATCATTATTATCATTCTTGCGGCACGGGAAGCCGGAGGCTTTATCGAAAAAAAACTGAACCGGAAAAAGGAATAACGTATTTCCGGCATTAACACAGGAGTTAGCGTTATAGCTTTGCTCTTGTTCGATTAAATTTGCCGCCTGCGCGGCATAAAGAGGAATTAATTATGAAGTATGGAATTTTTGTTGCCTATTGGCAAAAAGAATGGTCTGCGGACTATATGAAGTACATAGACAAGGCTGCGGAACTTGGTTTTGATATTCTTGAAATTCAATGTTCTGCATTTTACGAGCGTTACACCAAAGACTCTGATATTATCGCTTTGCGGGATTATGCTGCGGAAAAAGGGATAATCCTAACTGCGGGTTACGGCCCCGGCAAGAACCAAAACCTAAGTTCCGCCGATGAAAACATCGTAAAAAACGCCAAAGTTTTTTTTAGAACTACCCTTGAAAAGTTAAAGCTAATGAACATTAAACTGATGTGCGGCGGGCTTTATTCATACTGGCCGGTGGATTACTCTGAGCCTATTGACAAGCCCGGAGACTGGGCGCGGTCTGTGAAGAATGTAAGTGAGATTGCCAAAATCGCCGGAGACTGCGATGTTACGCTGGGCATGGAAGTGCTTAACCGCTTTGAAGGCTACTTGCTTAACACCTGCGCGGAGGCGATTAAGTTCACGAACGAGGTGAACCACCCCAAAGTCAAAATCATGCTGGATACCTTCCACGCAAACATTGAGGAAGACAGCATAGCGGGCGCAATAAGGCTGGCCGGCAGCAGACTTGGGCATTTGCATTTGGGCGAAGGCAACCGCAAAGTGCCGGGCAAGGGCAGCCTGCCCTGGAACGAAATTGGGCTTGCGCTGCGGGATATAAACTATCAGGAGGCGGCAGTAATGGAACCCTTTGTAATGCAAGGCGGCACTGTCGGGCGTGAAATAAAAGTCTGGCGCGACCTTTTGCCGGACACTTCCGAAGCTGTGCTGGACCGTGACGCAAAGGGCGCGTTACAATTTCTGAAGCAGGTATTCAGTTGAGATTTTTTGAGAGTTAAGATTAGTAAGACAATAAAAATCTGTGAGATTTTTATTTTATTATGCCCGCGCCGCAAAGCGGCGCGGGCGCAAAGCGGCGCGGGCGCAAAATCGGCGCTTTTGCCGGAGGCAGACGCGCCGCCGTAGAAGCCGCCACACCGCATCTGCGGTGTGGCGGCCGTTGTTCCGCGGCCTGCGAAAGCGCAGGCCGCGGCTGGCGATAAGGCCGCGCGAAGCGCGGCCGCCAACGACAGCAGCCCGCGTAGCGGGCTGCCTGTTTCCAAAGCCTGTTTCCAAAGCCTGTTTCCAAAGCCCGCCCCCTGCGGCTGTGCCGCTCGCGGGCGGGAGCAGCCGCAGGCTGCCGCAAACGCGCAAGCGATTGAAGCGGAATTTGCAAGCGAAGCGAAGCAAATTGTAGCGAAAAGCGCGGTTTTTGCCGGAGGCAAAAATGCGCCCAAAATACCATAAATGCATATATTAAACCGGCCGGTTCATCATTTTTCTCTAATTCGGGATTGCTGTTAATATATACATCCCGCTTGCGTATAAAATTATAAAATGATATTATTGGCTATGAGAAAAATCCGATTTAATCATTCTCTGCAGCGCTCAAAGGGAGTTTATATTCTTCCAAGTCTTTTTACATGCGGCAATATGACATTCGGATTTTTATCGATGCAGTCTTCAGTAGACGGGCATTTTACCAGCGCGGCATGGTTTATTGTTTGCGCTATAGCCTGTGATATATTGGACGGCAGAATTGCGCGTCTTACAAAATCCACAAGCGAATTTGGAATGCAACTGGATTCTTTCAGCGATCTTGTTTCGTTTGGAGTTGCTCCGGCAATAATGATGTTTGAACTGGTTCTAAAAAATCACCCGCTTACCAAAGGCAAAATAGGCGTTGCTATAGCCGTGCTTTTTATGCTTTGCAGCGCGTTAAGGCTTGCAAAATTCAACGTACAAGCGGCAAAAGGGGTTGTTCATGCCAGTTTTCGCGGCCTGCCCACTCCGGCTTCGGCAGGTGTAATTATTTCGTTTGTGTTAAGTTACGACCTTTGGCTTTCTCTTAATGCGCCTGAATATCTTTTTAAAAACTACAATCCGGCGGAACTTGCCACTCTTAATTTTAAAACAATACCCATACTGCTAAAAGCAATGCCCAAGTTTTTTACGCTCATGCCTGTTGTAATGCTGGTGCTTTCATTTTTGATGGTATCGAATGTTCAGTATATTTCTTTTAAAAAGATTCATATTTCAAAACCTGTGGCGTTCCAGCTTTTAGTACTTATAATTGTTTTAACAATTCTTGTAATTGTGTTTCCACAAAATATCTTTTTTATAATTTTTTGCGCCTACGCTGTTTCCGGAATTGTTATGATTGTTCCAAACGCAATACTAAAACGGCGGCGCGGTTCCGTTAATGAATTTAAAGAATGAATTTCGTTGATGTCGCCCTTGATACAGCGCATGATTTTTGTACTTCACTTTTTTCCAGTTATGGTTTTAACGAAAAAGAGAGCGCGCTTATAAGCGATGTTCTGCTTGCCGCTGACCGTGCCGGTATAGAATCGCATGGTTTACACAGACTTGTGCGTTACGATTATGAAATTACTTCCGGCTGTGTCGAGGTCTGCGCAAAACCTCAAATTGTATTTGAAACCCCAATTTCCGCAGTGCTTGACGCGCAAAAAGCGATGGGGCAGCTTGCCTGCGTGTCTGCTATGCAAATGGCAATTTCAAAGGCAAAAAAAAATGGATTTGGCATTGTAACAGTCCGGAATTCAAACCATATAGGAATTAACGGTTACTATGCGGAACTTGCCGCAGCTGAAGGGCTTATAGGTATTTGCATGACTAATTCAGAGGCAATTACAGTGCCCACTTTTGGCAGTAAAGGAATGTTGGGCACAAACGCATTTGCTTTTGCAATGGACGCTGAACCGTCGATGCTTTCTGTGGATTTTTCTACAAGCGTTGTTCCACGCGGCGCGATAGAAATTTACGCAAAGAATAAAAAACCTCTTCCAAAAGGCTGGGCAGTGGATAAACAAGGGCTTTCAGAAAGTAATGCTGCGACGCTTATAGAAAATATTATCAATAAAACAGGAGGCGGAATTCTGCCATTAGGCGGCGCGGGAACACTTTTAGGCGGACATAAAGGTTTTGGGATTGCTCTTATTGTGGAAGTTTTTTGCGGAATACTTTCGGGCGGTTTAACTTCGAATCATATAAACCTGATACCTGGAAATACCGGGATTTGTAATTGCTGCGCCGCTTTAAACCCTGAGCTTTTTGGCGACAGAAACACTATCCGCGAAGCGTTAAGCCGCTTTTTGGAAGAACTGCGCCAATGTCCGCATAACAATTCAGAAATGCGCGTCCGCACACCCGGCGAACGTAAAGCGGAACTAAAACAAAGAAAAACAATACCTGTTAGTATAAAAACAATAGAAGAACTGCGCGGCATTGCCGCCGCGCGTAACGTCAGTTTTATTTTCTAAGAAGACCTGTTCTTGGCAAGTGTTAAAAGCACTTTTTTGGCTTTTTCACGTACGCCTGTAATGTACTTATAGTTTGAAGCTATACTGCGCACTTTGTCTGTAGTATCAAGATTGATGCGCCAAAACCTCTTTTCTTCTTCCGTTGCGTTTGGCATACGTGTAGGATCCTTACCTTGCGGCATTTTGGGCACCATCTGTTCTATAGCGTCAAGATACGCAAGCGCAAGCCGGTTATCAGGCCCTGTTGCGTTAATCTGATTAAAAATCCAGTTTGCAACGTCAAGCATACGGCCATCGCCTTTATTTGCGTCAATTTTGCTGTCTATTTTGGAAAGAGAGCGAAAAGCCTCGGTAATTACCGCAGGTTCCTCTTCAACTAAAACGACCTTCATTAGCGCATCTGCCGACTCTTTTGTAGAGATTTCGCCCATATACGTAACAGCGCGTAAACGCACATCAGCATAATTATTGGAAACACGACCTTCAAAACGAGTCTTGTTTAAGACGCCTTCAAGGGCAAGTTCCTGTAAAACGGGAAGCAAAGCCCTGGTATCATCGCCGTTATTCATTGCTTCGCGTATATAATCCAAAGCAATATTCTTACCTTCTCTGTCTTGAGAAGCGGCTTGTTCACGAATAATCATCATTGGAACAGATTCGCGAAGATACGCCTCTTCGACAGATACCTCACCTTTGCCCTGCTGGGCAAAAACAGGCATTAAACACGCCGCACACATAACAAAAAACACTGTTTTTCGCATTTTAAACTCCTAATATATAACCGAAGGAACTTAAACCCCTTCTTTAATTTATTACCCTCCAAGAATCGCCGTAACGTTCCAGTTCATAAATACGCAAACGCTGACCATTCTCATTCATAAATGTTTTTACTCTATTTTCGCTAATAAATTCAATATCGTCAACACGAAGATTTGAGCGTGAAGGCACAACTACATTTACAAAATAATCAAGCAAATTTTGTAATACTATTTTTTTTTGTTTAAGTCTGTCAGATTGAGAGGCAAGCATAAGATTCTCTTTGGATTCCAGCCTCTCTCTATATTTGGGTTCAAGATAACGAGTCCATGCTGAATAATCCCGCCGTTGTATAATGCGGTTTAATTCACTTACAAATTGATTTGCATCTACCCTAACCCGTTCTTTTTCTTCTTTTGTTACCATTGAAGGATTGAATACAGGCTGCTTACCGGCGGCAATTTGAGCGCGTACGGCCTCTACCCGCTCGGTCGTCTTGGTATCTGTGGAACCACAAGACGTTAAAACGAAAACTACCATTAGAATAAGCGGCAAATGATACTTCATTATTTCATTATCGTATGTTTTTTAACCATTGTCAATACCAAAGGAAAAAATGTATGCCCGGCGTCCTACAAAAAACAGGAGGCCGTTTGGCCTCCTGTTTGCGTTAACTTTTTGATTAGCGCGGGCTTATGACCGGCTGACACTGCCGGACATAAGCGCCTATGTTAATACGACCAGCCGCCTGTACCGCTTGCGCCGGAATAGATGCGGGCTCTATCATTGATAGATACAGCTGAAGACACATTGTAGCCGGCAGTATCGTTGGTTGAAGTGTTGCCGGTGATGATAATACCGCTTGCGGGAGCGCTTGCCCCGCTGCCGTCATCCAAAGTGGCAGGAAAGCCCCATGTGTTGTAAACACTACCGGCACCGGGCTCGACCCGGATGCCGCCGCCTGCGGTGGCCGCATGGTTGCCTTTGATTTCGCAAGCGAATATATATGTATCCCAGCAACTTGCGATATATATGCCGCCGCCTTTACCGCCGGCCGTGTTGCCGGTAATTTTGCCACCGTATATCCTTGCCGATACTTGGGTACTGCTGGATCTATTCTCAATATAAACCCCGCCGCCATTACCAGAGGCGCTGTTTCCAGAAATTTCGCCGCCGCGCATAACAAAAGCAGTATCCTTTGAATTCACATAAACGCCGGCACCATTGCCGGTTCTAGTATTACCAGATATAACACCGCCTGTCATCGTAAAGTTTAAAGATGACATCCCATAAAGACATACACCACCACCTCCGTTATCTCGAATCTTTCCGTCTACCAGATGAAAAGCACCCCCAGGGGCAAAATAGCCTCCGTCATAAAAATATACCAAATAATTATTATTACCTGATATTCCCACCAGGTCAGGTCCCGACAGAATGACGGTCTGGTTCTCGTATACAAACAGCGCATTCCCGTTAGAACTGAGCGTAATGTTCTTCTTCCCCCGGATAGATACTTTGACGCCGGTAACGGTGCCGAAAGTCTTGTCCGTAGAGCCTGCGATACTGAAGTTGTCCATTATGTTGATTATGTAGTTCTTGTCGTTCCCTCCGCCTGAAATTGCAGCTTTTGCCGCGTTCCAGTCCGTCTCGTTATAAACATTAAAAGTATTGTTTACAACTGCCCCAGCTCCAAAGTCGCGGTCGTTCTCGTTTACCTGCACAGTCCATACCGCAAAAAGCTCAACCGTTGCGCCGTTTGTGGCGGTAAGGCTTGTTGTTATGCTCTGGCCGTCCGTGTAGGCCGCCGTTGTGGCCCCCGCCGTAGTTGCCCAGCCTTCAAAGTCGTAACCCGTCCGCGCCCAGCCAAGACTGGAAAGCGTCTTTAGGTTCTTTGCCGTGCCGTAAGTCCAGCCTGCTTCGGTCTGTGCTGAACCTGTTGTTGCGCCGTTAGGATTGTACTTTACGCTGTAAGTGTTAGCCGTCCACTTGGCATAAAGCGTTTTGTTGGCAGTCTCCGAAAAGGCAGTTATCTTCTTAGCCATGGAGCCATCGTAGTACTGCGTGCCGCCGCCATTTACGGCAGTATAATAGCCGCCAAAAGTATAGCCCGCCTTTGAAGGCGCTGTCGCAGTAGGAAGCGCCGCATTGTAGGTTACAACAGCGCTGTCCGTGCCGCCTGCCCCGCCCTGCTTGTCAAACGTTATCGTGTAAGACGCCTCCGCCCATACCGCGTAAAGGGTAACAACCGCATTATTGGCAGACGGGTTTATGTTGTTTACAGTCGCCTGATTGGCGTAATCAACAGCGCCATTGCTTGTCTTGCTCCATCCTGAAAAACTATATCCGGCCTTTGTGTAGGTGTTAGCCGTAAGCTGGAAAGATTGACCGTAAACCTTGCCGGTTTGGTCGGCCATAGTCCCCGTGCCGCCGTTTGCGTCATACTTAACTGTGAAAACAGGCGGTTTAACCTTTATAGTCTTTGT
>JAIRPU010000059.1 GCA_031256815.1 Spirochaetaceae bacterium | reverse complement strand
AATAAACTTGTCGTCCTTATCGAACACCAAAGCACAATAAACCCAAACATGGCTATTAGACTTCTTATGTATCTCTCCAGGGTATATGAGAAAATTACCGCAGGAGAAAACCTGTATGGCAAAAAGAAACTTGAAATACCGCGTCCTGAATGTATTGTTCTGTATAACGGAGTAGAAGAATATCCTGACGAACAGATTATAAACCTCTCTGACGCATTTGCGGATGCCGCAGCGCTTGGACTGCCTGCTAATACACCGCCTGATTTGGAACTGCGCGTCAAGGTATACAATATAAATTGCGGGCATAACGAATCAATGATAAAGAGGAGTGAAAAGCTGGAAGGGTATAGCGTGTTTATAGCCAAGGTTAGGGAGATAGAGGCGCGCATTGCTGCTGCCGGTGGGGTGCGGCGGCTTTCTGATGATGATAAAAAGGCTGCGATGAAAGAGGCAATAAACTGGTGTATAGCCAATGGAATATTAAAACCGTTTTTGGAGACGCAAGGTTCGGAGGTAGTGAATATGTTAATGAATGAATGGAAACTGGAAGACGCTCTTGTAGTTGAGCGTGCAGAAGGCCGTGAAGAGGGTTTGGCGGAAGGCTGGACTAAAGGCCGTGCGGAAGGTCGTGAAGAAGGCTGGGCGAAAGGTTTAATGAAAGGCCGTGAAGAAACTGTTAGCAATCTGCTTGCTTTTGGCATAGAGCCGCGGCAAATTGCCGAAGCGCTTAAACTGCCGCTTGAGACCGTCATGCAGTATCATGCAAAATCATAACCGGTTTTGATATTAACGATTATAGTTTTTCACTTTGAATATGTCAGTCGCTGCACCGATAAGCGGCGCCGCGCCATTTCGGCGGCAACCCCCGCGCTGACCGCGCCATTTGCGGGCTGCCTGTCAGCAAGGTCTGTTTCCCAAAGCTCCCTCCTGTGCGTCTACACCGCACCTAACCACGCCGTTGCACCGCTAAGCAGACGCGGCCACACCATCGGCCGTGCCCCCCCCCCCCGCCCGCCAGGCGGGCGCGGGCTTGTGTCAACAAAGCCACACGAAACGCGCTTCCACCACCAGCCGTCAGCGGGCAAGGCCGCCCGTTTAGCGGTTTTTAGACGATTGTGTTTCTGTCTTAACTAAACAAAATTTTCAGACATAAATCGTTTGAACTCATCAATACCAACACGTGCAATGGTTTTACCAAAACGCTCGCCTTTTTTTCCATGTTTTTTATAAAACTCTAAAGCAGCGGACGCCGCGCAAAATACACTTTCTTCGTCAAACACAGGCGGCAGTACAGAAAATCCGGTTTTTATTTCATTTCCAAAAGAACCGCCAAACGACAGTACATAACACGATTCACCTTTCCAGGCATTTTCAGGACATGACAAAACACATTTTCCGCAATTAGAACAATTTTCTGTATTAAAACTTAGTTCTTTTTTTTCTTTATCAATTTTTATAGTTTTTGCAGGGCAAACTGCCGCGCACACACCGCAAAATGAGCAGGATTCATCCTGCCAATTTGGTTTTAACGCGCCTTTTATCCCCATGTCATTTTCTTCCGCTTTAAGGCAATTGTTTTGGCAGCCAGTAATGCCAAATTTAAATTTATGGGGAAGTTCAACGCCATAAAACCGGCTGTCCAGAGCGCCTGCAAGCTTGCTCGTTTCTATATGGGCACTTGGACAAACGGCGTTTCCCTGACAGGCGGTAACCGTACGAACTCTGGGGCCGCAAACGCCCGGTTCCACACCACCGTCTGCAAGCTCTGCTTTAATTGCTTCAATGTCCGAAAGCGCAACAAACGGGATTTCAACTCCCTGTCTGCTTGTAAAATGAACATACCCCTTGCCAAAGCGCTCTGCAGCCTCGCTTATTTTCATAAGCTGCCTGGAATTCATCTGTCCGCCAACAACACGCAGACGCAGCGAAAATCTGTCCTTTTGTCTTTGCCGCATAAAGCCGCCTTTTTTTAATGCGGCATAATCCGGCGGATTATCATTTGCAATTATTTTTTGTTTAACAGTTGTCCTGGAATCCATACCGGATATAACAATACCACAGCCTGCTGCATCATAACCATCTACAATTACAAAACGTCCAAGAGTTGCATTAAGCGAAAATGAAGTAAAAACTACAGGACTAGAAAGTTTAAGCGTAACACTTCCACAGTCATTACGGCAAAGCATACTGCTGTTATCTTCTATACGGTTTCCAGAAAGTTCTCCGCCTAAAAACCGTTCAATTTTAATCAATTCCGCGTCAACTTTTAATGCGGCAATTTTTAAAAGATATTTTTTTCCTGGTTCAAACGGTTTTTCACCAAGCCAAATCACATTCGCATTAAGAATAGTGGCAGTGCCGGGAACATCCTGCGTAGTATTAACGGCGCGAAACATTACTTCACCACGGCGTACATAAAGCTCTTCACATAGAGTAAAGCCGACCGCTTCATCCCGGCTTACGCTTGTTTTTTTTGCGGTATGCCATGTTTCAACAGATTTAATGTGCGCCTCTTTGCCGGAAGGCAAAAATAAAACGGCATCTCCAACAGATACACTGCCCGAAACTACCGTTCCGGCATAAATCCGCCGTTCATCGCCGTCATCGCTAAAACGGTATATATCCTGCACCGGCATTGCAAAAAATTCCGCCTGAGTATCTGCCGCGGAATCAGTTTGAGTTTCACTAAACCCAGACAGAGAATCGAGCGCTTCAAGCAATGTAGGGCCTTTATACCATGGCATTTCGGCGCTTTTCCTGGTTATATTCACACCGGCGCGCGCGCTTACCGGTACAAAAGCTTGTGGAAAAACACCCAAACCGGCTAAATAGCTGCCATACTCAGTTTCAATCTGTTTAAAAACAGCTTCACTGTAAGCACATGAATCAAGCTTGTTAACTGCAATTATAATGCGGGAAATTCCCAGAAGCGAAATTAAAAGCCCATGACGCCGCGTGTTTTCAGCCACACCCTGAGCTGCGTCAATTACAAGTACTGCTGCCTCTGCACGCGAAGCCCCGCTAAGCATATTGCGTAAAAATTCAATATGCCCGGGTGCGTCAATTATTATGTACTCCCGCACCGCGCTTTTAAAAAAAATGCGCGCGCTGTCTATTGTTATTCCCTGTTTTTGCTCATCATCAAGCGCATCAAGAAGATATGCGTATTCAAAAACGCGCCCGTTTTTTTTACAATGCGCTTTAACCGCTTCCAGTTTGCCTTCCGGCAGCGCTAATGTGTCGGCAAGGAGTCTTCCTACCAGTGTACTCTTACCATGATCCACATGGCCTGTAATGACGATATTCATTCTTAAAAGTGATTTTTCGTTTTTCATACAACCTCGCTAACTCTGTTAATTCTGTTGGAGTTATGAATATGAATCAAGTAGTACCACAGCACAGGTTAAAAAACGGATACTCTTCGTCCGTTCCAGATTCCAGGGCAAGCGCCTGTTCGCAGGTATCTACAACATCTTAAAAAATTAAAGCATTATAAATTACATGAGGTATTAATGATTAAAGTTGTACTCGGTTTAGGTTCAAACAAAGGCGATTCCCACTATATTTTGCGTTGTGCGCTGGAAAAGCTTAACTCAATTTTTACAGAATTTCGCACAGCATCTGTATACCGTACCAAACCTATGCATATAGAAACTCAGCCGGATTTTTACAATACGGCCTGCACAGGTAAAACCAACGAAACACCACTATCTTTACTGGAAAAAATTCATATCATAGAAACAGAATATGGACGCGATAGAGCGCGTGAGCAGCGCTGGGGGCAGCGCTGTCTGGATATAGATATTCTTTGGGTAGAAGGGCTTATTCTAAATGAACCCGAACTTGAAATTCCACATCCGCGTCTTGCCGAACGCCGCTTTGCACTGGAACCATTACTTGAACTTGAACCGGATGCGCAGGATCCTGTCTCTCTTGAACCGTATCATAAAATCTGCAGCCGGCTTGAAGGGCAGGGTGTTAAAAAACTTAATTAATTTGTTAATCATTTTCACGTTGTACAGCTTCTTTTAGCGCAAATTCAGCAGCTTCAAAATTTTTTAATTTTTTATGAGCTGCTGCAATTTGCTTTAACCAGCGAGCCTCATCTTTGCAGGAAAAACCTAAATATAAAAGCCGTTCCAAACATATTATCCAGTTTTCAACAGATAATACACGGCGCAATTTGTTTCGTACCAGATTTTTAATAAAAAGTTCCAAATCTTCCGCAAAATGCCTGAAATATGGTTTACGGCGTTCTTCTTTTAAAAGCTGAACTGATAATAAAAATGCTTCGTAAAAAAAACCGTCCCGTTCAAGTTCTTCAGCAAGCACGAAACCACAATCCATCCAATCTTCACGGTCAAGAAACTTTTCCAATTGAAATTTCAAACCACCCGCCGCCTGCCAAATGGCAACCGCTTCTTCTTCTTCAAAATGAAAAATATCAAAAAAAATAAGTTTTGCTTTATATTCAGCATCAGTGCTGTGTTCTTTAAGAAACTCGCGGTAATTAAATTCTTTAGGATTTTTTTTAGGCGGTTTGTAAAAAAGTTTATCATACTCAGCGCGGAGATTCCGGTTAGACAACACCTCATAAGATTCAATAAGTTTACGCATATCATTGCCGGCCGGGACACCGGCAATATCGGGATGAAGCTGTTTTGCTTTTTCACGGAATGCCTGCTTAATCTGATAAAGCGAAGCATTTTGGTCCAATCCTAAAACCGCGTAATGATCAGTCATATATTTTAATCAGCAAATAACATGATATGTCATTTTTTAACTCATTGCTACTATACAAAAATCCGCTCGCGATAGGCACTGCCTATACGGTTTAAAGCATCACAAATACTTTCGTTTTTTTCACGCTGTTTATTTAAATCTATTGTAAATTGATTCATGGAAAAATGCCTGAAACAATGGATATTTTCCCTTTCAATACGACATTCGTTAATTGCATCTGTAAGCACTGCGGTATATTCTGCAAAAATTCCATTCTTTTTCATTTCTGAATATCCTGTTATCCAAACAGGAACTTTAAATATTCTTTCAAATTCCAAAAGAATTAATGCCATTTCTTTTTGAGATGTTCTGATTGCTTTTTGAATATAACTGTTCTTTGCGCCAAGTATTTTTAAATCCAATGTTCTTGGCGTATGTATTGGAGTTTTATTTAAAATAATAACTTCTTTTCTAAAATCAATATCAAGGCATTTGTTGTTAATAAAAAAATTTTCAGCAATTTTACCGGATGGTCCTATTAAGTAACGCCGGTCATTTTGTTCACGTCTGCCTGGATTATCGCCAACAAATAAAAGTTTTATTTTGTCATCCTGTTTAATATCATCAAGTGTCTCATTATAAACAACCGGAGTTTTAACTTTGTAAGATTGTTCTGCGCGTTCATCAACAAGCGCTTGTTGTGCCTCAATCAAACCATGTGTAGAATTTGAAAGTGTTATGCAATACGATTTAAACCGTTCTTTCAGGGTTTTTAATTCATTCCATTCTGCATTATTCATGTTATTTGCCTCTAAAAATATTATTAAAATTTGCGTCTGTTATATTAATAAGCAGCTCACTTGATTCTTCACGCAAACAGGCTGCCTTTTCCATAACTTTATTGAGCTCTTTAAATGAGGTAAAAGAAGCACCATTCAATTTTTGATATGGAGCATCCGTTTCAAACAAAAGCCTTTCCAAAGGAAGTTCTATAACACAACGTAATGCTTTTTTGTGATTACACAATAGCGGTGTTCCAAAAGAAAAATAAGCATTTATCCCACAGCGCAAAATTGCCTTTGCTTCTTCCACACTGCCGCTAAAAGAATGAAATACAACAGCAGGTAAACTGCGCAGTTTTTTTCGGTAAACAAAAATTTTGTGCATTGCGCGTCTTATATGAAGCAGCATTGGCATTGTAAATTGTTTTGCAATATTAAGCTGTTCTTCAAATAGAATTTGCTGTAATGCCTCAGTTGCGGTAAATATTTTATCAAAAAAATCAAATCCCGATTCTCCTATACATACAATCCGTTTTTCACGGACTAATGCTTCAAATAATTCAAAATCCGGTACCAGATTATAAGCCGGCATTTGCGGATGAAAGCCAAAACAAAGTGCTAAATATGGCGCATCATTTTTTTTTGCAAGCTCTTCGTTATGCAAAAATTCAACCCCGGAAAAAGCACTTGCGGCACATTGTATATTTAATATTCTGCGTTCCTGTTCATAGTCTGAAAAAAAATCTTTAAGATAATACGGATGGCAATGAGCGTCAGACGGCATATTTTCCTCTATTTCACAGCCTGGCAAGCAGAAAATTTTTTATCAGTTTTCTAATTTCAGAAAGCTGTGTTGTATATTCTAACTTATTGTCATCAAGTAAAAACCAATGTGAGTCCGATATCGATTTAAAATAAGTTAATTGACGTTTTGCATAATTACGGGAATTTTTCATTATATTTTCCATAATTATCTTATTATAAATATCATCATGCATTTTATATTTACCATCGTCATCTTTCATAAAAAATTCTTTATATCCAATGGCACGCATTGCGGGAACTTCAGGGCTGTATCCTTTTTTAAAAAGAGATTCTACTTCACTCCTCAATCCGGCTTTTAACATTAACATACACCGTTCATTAATACGTTTATAAAGTATTTCACGATTACGATTAATTATAATAACAAGCGTATTTCTTCTTGGTTCTGAATGATTATTTATAAAATTTTCGTATGAAGAAAGCGGCTTGCCGGTTAATCTCAACACTTCAACTGCACGCAATAAACGATACGTATCATTTTTGTGAATTCGTTCTGCGCTCTTACTGTCATAACGGATAAGTTCCTCAATAAGTACAGATGGCCCATGTTCTGCAAGTTCTTTTTTTAATTCATAACGAATTTTTTCGCTGGAACCTGGAGTCTTGGGTAACCCGTAAATAAAATTCTTAATATAAAACCCTGTTCCACCGGAGATAACCGCAAGTTTACCATTGCCGTTTATTAATTCAACAGCTGAATTTGCAAGCCGGACAAAATCTCCCGCATTAAATTGTTCAGACGGTTCACAAATATCAATAAGATGATGAGGTAACAGGGAACGCAGTTCATGGCCTGGCTTTGCTGTGCCTATATCCATGCCACAATAAACCTGCGCTGAATCAGCAGAAATAACTTCCGCAGGACATAATGCGTTGCTGCCAATAAAAAGCTCTGTAAGTAATTCTGTCTTACCAGATGCAGTCGGGCCTAATATAATAACAACTGGCGCAAATTCCGGCATCTGTGCTGTTCAAATCACTTAAAAAAACAAGGGCTTTCCAGACGCATTTTGAAACTTTTAAACGAAGTTATGCATAGTAAAAAATGGCATAAAGGCAGCATTACCCAAGAATTTGGGTTTGTACAGCGTCCATCGCATCCATCCGAAATTCAACTTCACCTGTAAAGACTTGTCTTGCCGCAATGGAAATAACCTTATCGCCGGCGTCTTCAACTTCCGGCAGTCTAAGCATGGAAAGCTGATATGCCCTCCTTGAGGCGGCACAGGTTACTTCATACATATTTTTTTCATACTTAATAAGTTCTTCTAATGGGAAAATCATATTCCAGTTTAACTCATTTTGACAAAAACTGTCAATACCACTGTACATTATCACTACCTATAGGACACTTGCTGGAGGCGGAATGGATAGGTTGATGTTAGCGTGGAACTGTGCAGGAGTCAAGAAACCTAGCGCGGCATGGGGTCTGTAGTTGTGATA
>JAIRPU010000008.1 GCA_031256815.1 Spirochaetaceae bacterium | reverse complement strand
AACGCGCACCTCTCCCGCCCGCGCTATGCGCGGCCGCTTGCGGCTGCCTGCTAAACCGCGCGCGGTTTAGCAGGCAGCCGCAAGCGGCCGCGCATAGCGCGGGCGGGAGAGGTGCGCGTTTCATATTGAATCGCAATTAACAACAAAGGGCCATTCCGTTTTTAAGAGCGCCGCGGCTCGTAGCGCCTGTTCATGCTCTTTAAAAACACCAAAACACGCCGAACCGGAGCCGGACACAGAGGCAAACTGCGCTCCCGCGTTATAGAGCGCCGCAAGCGCTTTTGCATAAACACGGCGTTCTTCAGGTTCGCCGTATTCAAGAAAAACCCGCAAAAAATCGTTGGTATATGGAAATGGATTTTTTAAAGAGCGAAGCGGAACCGGAGCCGGTTTTACAGGACAAATTCCGCTTGAATCAAAAAGCGCGTAAGCGCGCGCCGTAGCGCTTGAAAACTCAGGTTTTAACACTACAAGTTTAAGCGGTTCAAAATAAATCCGATTTAAAATTTCGCCGCGTCCCGACACTTTTGCCGCGCCGGTGTCCAAAAAAAACGGCGTATCGCTGCCAAGCGCTGCCGCCATTGGATGCAGCGCCAATTCCGGAAAAAATGAACCCAGGACTTTTAACACGCTTGCCGCGTCTGAAGAGCCCCCGCCAAGTCCGGCTCCCGCCGGTATTCGTTTTATAAGCGTTATATCAAGCGCGGCGTTAAAACCGGTTTTTTTGCGAAAGTGTTCCGCGGCTTTAAACGCCAAATTCGCTTCCGGCTTTATTTCATTTAATTCTTTTGCAAATTGGCAGGGCAATTCTTCGCTGTTAAGCGTAATTCGGGTTTCCCCGCTGCAATTTTCAAAGTCAACCTCAATTTCAAGCGTATCACAGAGGCTAAGCGCAAGAAATATGCTTTCTATGCTGTGAAATCCGTCCTGCCGCCGCGCGCCAATGCCAAGATGCAGATTGATTTTTGCCGGCGCGTTTATTACAAAACTGTTTTTCATTTCTTAATTGCAAAACAGGCCAAAAGTTATAAAGAACGAGAAAAACATGGCAAAAACAAACGGCTTTTATAAGTTAATTTGATAAACCGCAGAATCGCTTCCAGAACGCCGCCCGCTATGGCAAGCGCCTTGTCGGATACGGTAAAACAATTAGCGGCTTCACAGCGCGGATCAATATCTCCGGCTTTTAAGCCTTTAACAACATTGATATTTGATGGCAGTAAACCGCGTATCACACCGCCGGTACCGGCGTTTATTGGAACCGAAACGCCGTTTTCGCAATTTACCGCCGCTACTACATCGCCTTTTTTGACAATGCTGCCAATTTCAAGTTTTGCTTCAAAAACGCCGTCCGCGCCGGCGCGAAGCAGCCGCTCTATTGTGCAACCGCCAATGCCGCCCGGAACGCCGGTATTTGGCAGCGCCGCTCCGCTGGTTATAACGCGCCCAAGATTATGTCCGCGCATGGTTTCAATTACCGCATGGCAGTCTTTTCCGGCATAGAATCCCGGCCCAATGCAGATTACAACCGGTGCGTCTGTAATGGAAGTACCAGTGTTTTTTTTTGCCATAATCGCGTCAATTAAAACTGCCGGTTTAAGCTGCGCCGCGATTGCCGCCGACGGGTCTGCAATTACAGGTATTTTTTTTTGCGCAAGCGTTTTTTTTATTCCATTAAGGTCTTTTACAAGTACTGCGCGGACATCTTCAACAGAAGTTTCGCCGTCATAAACTGCCTGCGAAAACGCGACCGTTCTTCGCACCGCAAGCGGGCGCTCAATCTCAGTCATAATAATATCAAAACCGGCGTGAAAAAGCCTGAACGCTATTCCAGAGGCAAGATCGCCTGCGCCTTTAATAAGCACTCTCATAAAACGACTCCTAAAGAGGCAGATTCACGCCTTTTGGCACGGTGAAGAATCATTTCGGCGGCAATGCTTACCGCAATTTCTTCAGAGGTTTCGGAACGGATTTTAAGGCCTATTGGCGCGTTCATTTTATTCAAAGTTTCTTCGGGAACGCCTTCGCTTTGCAGCTGTTTTTTTACCGCGATAATCTTATTCATACTGCCAATTAATCCAAGATATGCCCATGGCCGGTTAATAATCTGACGCAGCACGGCAAGGTCAAACGCATGAGTAACAACTATGATGTAATCATTTTCGTTAATTGTAATTTTTTCGGCTATACTGCAATAATCGCCAAGCGTAAGGCTGAATGCGCACGGGAACAGCTGCGGGACAAGAAATTCTTTGCGGCTGTCAAAGATAACACAGCGGAATCCGGTTTTGTTAAGCAAAGGCTGAAGCGCCTGCGCGATATGACCTGCGCCAAAAATAACTACCTTACCGGCGAAGTTTACCGGCTCGCAATATATAACGCGCGTTTCATGTTTTAAAAGCGCCGGTTTACTGCGCAAAAATGTTTTTAATGCGGAAATATCGAATTCCATACCTTTAAGCGGGCAGTCCGGCCCGTAAAACGCCATATTAAAACCGGAATTATTATTTATATCTATAAAAAACCACAAAGTTTCGTCTTTGGTTTCAAGCCTTTCAATACACATACTGAATAAATCTGTAACTTTTTTATCGCCTCCATTCAAAAATTGAAAATGAACTTCTATATCTCCTCCGCAAAGCATACCCAAATCTTCGGTCCCGTTAGGACGCAGGGTGTAAGTTTTTATGCATGATTGTTTTGTTAGAAGGAGCTTTTTAGATAAATTTATAGCTGCATATTCCACAGTTCCGCCGCCAATGGTACCTGTTACTCTTCCGCTGCTGTTTACAAGCATATGCGCGCCGGCGCTTCTTGGGCTTGAGCCGTTTTCCGAAATAATTGTGGTCAGTACAGTATCTTCGCCTGCGCTTGTTTTTTCGACTATGGTTTTGAAAAGATTTACAATTTTCATGGTAATGCCCTGTACATTAAAAGAGCATAGCGTTAATACAACTAAAAAAACTACTTTCTAAAAACGCCTTATTGCCGCTGTCATTTTGCGGGTTTTGAACCTATAAGCGTAAAACTAAGTCCGCACTGGTATCTTTCTCCGGAAGCGGGGTTGGTAATTTTATCAGAACAATAATAGCCCACTGAACCTGTAGAAAAATCTTTGGCGTGAGCGATGACTGTGTTCCATGTTTTTCCATCGCTGTCTTTTATGGAAAGTTCCAAAAATCTCGGCGCGGCATTATCTCGTTTTGCAGGTTCAGGCATAGAATCCTCCTAAAAAGTTTTTGTATTGTACAAAAATCCGCAAAATATGTCTACAGTTAAGTTTGAGTAAATAATGGTTCCGAATTAGAGAAAAATGATGAAGCTGCGCGGTTTTACATTCAGTGTTTTTGGGCGCATTTTTGCCGGAGGCGACCGCGCTTCGCGCGGCCTTATCGCCAGCCGCGGCCTGCGCAACGCGCAGGCCGCGGAACAACGGCCGCCACACCGCAGACGCG
>JAIRPU010000051.1 GCA_031256815.1 Spirochaetaceae bacterium | reverse complement strand
AAGGAGACTATATATGTGGTTGTAATATTGCCGTCTCCTACATAAACCACAGCCTGCCCGCCGGTTATCGTTTGAACGGTATTTTGGCCGCCGGGGTAGCTTATGTTCCACACGTTCTGGCCGCTCTGATGTTCCGGCGGAACTTCAGCCTCAATGTTAAAATCATCGCCCTGAACGCTGCTGCCAATCAGCGCTTCATAACTCGCAAGGTCTGTTTCGTAAAGCAGTATGTTTGAGTCGAACGCAGGCGAAAGTTCAAGCGGCTTTCCGCCTGAATCGGGCGAAATCACAAGTTTGGAAAGATAGGGGATTCCGGTGCTTGTAAGGCTTGGAAAGCCCGCTTTGCCTCCGCCTGAGCTGTCGCCTGTTACTTTACAGGCTGCAAAACCAGCTGCTGTTAAAACGGCAAACGCCGTTACGATTAACGCGCTGCCCAAGCGCATCCCAACCCTCATTCCGAAGTTTACGGGGGGGGGGGGGATAAGGCCTTTTGTTTCTTTCATAATAGTCTCCTTAAGTATTTAACGGCTTACAGGGCAAGCTCCGGCGGACAAACCGCCGCGAATCAAAACCTCTGCTTCGCCGCCATATTTTTACACAGGGCACCTTAACCCTGTGTAGTACAATATATACTAAAATATCGAAATGTTTTCAAGTTCAGTGGCTTTATTTTATAAAATTTTTCTGATACGATACCGTCAAATGGAGTTTTCTTTAGCCGCCAGTCTCGTTACAATGTTTATTGTCGCCGCAGCGCTTGCCGCGTTCAGGTTAAGCGATAAACATAACCGTAATTTAAAAGCGGCGGCAAACTATGGCAGGCAATTTGAAGAACGGCTAAAAGAAGAACTTTCGCAGTATATAGACAAAAAAAAGAACGAAATTACAAATTACGGCGCGGTACTTGCCGCCGAAAAAACTGCCGCAAAGGCATTGCTTGGCAATCTGCAAAAGGCGCTTGAAGACTGCAATGAACAAAAAAGCTCCATTGACGAACTTAACAGCCGTTTAAACGATTATGGCCAAAAGCTAAACGAACTTTCGCTTATGACAAGCCGTGTAGAAGACAACCTAAAACGTATTGCGCACGAAGGAGAGTTTATCGACAGCATTGCGTTTAATTTAACCGGCGCAAAAAAAAGTTTTGAGACTCTAACGGAAAAATTAAAAGAAACAGACTCTTTGGTGGAAAAAAACTCAAAAGATGCGATAAGCACAATGAACAATTTACAAAAAGAGCTTGAATCAAAATTTGAATTTTCGCTGGACTGCGGACGCCAAAAAATGGAAGAGCTTAGTTCTGCCCAGCAAAGAGATTTTGAAACTCTTGTAAACAATCAAAAAGATGAATTTGAAACAGAACTTAATTCGCAGTTAAAACAAATAGATGCGCTAAAAGATGAACTTTCAAAATCAATGCTCCAGAGCGAAGCGCAATTTAAAGAGCTGGCGGAAAATCAAAAAGATGAATTTCAAACAGATTTTAATTCGCAGATAAAACAAATAGAAACTCTAAAAGATGAACTTTCAAAATCAATGCTCCAGAGCGAAGCGCAATTTAAAGAGCTTGCGGAAAATCAAAAAGATGAATTTCAATCAGATTTTAATTCGCAGATAAAACAAATAGAAACTCTAAAAGATGAGCTTTCAAAATCGGTACTTCAAAGTGAAGCGCAAATTAAAGAGCTTGCAAAAAATCAAAAAAATGAATTTCAAACAGATTTTAATTCGCAGATAAAACAAATAGACGCTCTAAAAGATGAGCTTTCAAAATCGGTGCTTCAAAGCGAAGCGCAGATTAAAGAGCTTGCAGAAAATAAAAAAGATGAATTTGAAACAGGAATTAATTTGCAAATAGGGCAAATAGAAGCGTTAAAAGACGAATTGACCGGAGCAATGAACCAAAACGAAGCGCAGGTTGAAGCGTTAAAAAATGAACTGAAAGACGCGCTTGGGCAAAGCGAATCGCAGTTTAAAAAGTTAATAGAAACTCAAAAGAATCAATTTGAAGCAGAAATTGATTTACAGGTAAAACAAATAGACGCGCTAAAAGATGAGCTTTCAAAATCGGTGCTGCAAAACGGGGCTCAATTTAAAGAGCTGTCAGAAACTCAAAAGAATCAATTTGAAGCAGAAATTAATTCGCAGATAAAACAAATAGATGCGTTAAACGGCAAATTAACCGAAGCAATGAACCAAAACGAAGCGCAGGTGGAAGCGTTAAAAAACGAATTGAAAGACGCGCTGGGGCAAAGCGAATCGCAGTTTAAAGAACTAATAGAAACTCAAAAAAATGAATTTGAAACGGAAATTAATTCGCAGACAGGGCAAATAGAAACGTTAAAAGACGAATTGACCGCAGCAATGAGCCAAAACGAAGCGCAGGTTGAAGCGCTGAAAGACGAGCTGGCAGGAACGGTGCGCCAAAGCGAATCGCAGTTTAAAGAGTTAATAGAAACTCAAAAGAATCAATTTGAAGCGGACTTTAACTCACAGTTAAAACAAATAGAAGCCGTAGAAACCAGATTGTCTGAAATAATACGCCAAGCCGAATCTGTAATCGAAGAAAAAGCCCGTCTTGCAAATCAGAAAATTTTGGCGGCGGAAGGCGAACTCTCTTCCAAAATTGAACAAAGCACACAAAAAATAAACAGTTTATTAAAAGATGCGGCAAGCCGCGCCGGTGAACGCGCAGGCCGGATTGAAGAAGAAATTTATTCTGAATTAAAAAATCAAAATGAAGAACGCGCCTCAGCTATAAAAAACGGAATAGAAGAAAGTATGCGCGTTTTACGCGAGTTTGCAGAAGGACAGGTTTTTGAAATTAAAAATAATGTTGAAGAAGAACTTTTAAATTTGCGGCGCGCTTTTGATGAGATGCGCGGCGCGGCAGACGATGTTCAGCAAATTAAAGATAAAGCAGGCGAATATACCGAAGAAAGCGAAAAAGAACTTGAAGCATACCGTTCCAGAATAACAGTTGAGCTTGCCCGTCTGGAAGAAGAAATAAGCGATCTTTCAAAAACGGCAAAAGAAAACGCGCTTCGTACCGCAAATGAACAATTTGAAGAATATAAAAATTCTGAAGAAGAATTTAAAAAATATATTAAAGAGCATAACGATACCGCGCGTTCAATGGACGCCGAACTGCGTTTGCAGCTCGAAAGCAGCGCCGATAACATAAAAAAACAAATTGCCGCATCAGAAGAAGAAGCGCAAAATTTAGGCGAAAGGCTTAGCGCCGGTTTTAATGCTTCCATAGAAACGCTGTATTCCAAAGTGCGCGAAATAGAAAGCGAAATAGAAAAAATAAAAAAAGACGCTTACGAACGCAGCGCGGAACGGCTCCGGCTTTTTGAAGACGACTTTCAGATAAATCTTTCAAAACGCAGCGAGAGCATAGAAAACCGTTTTACAGAATGGCGCGATAACCTTAACAACCGTTTTAACACGATAACGGAAAATCAGGAATCTGAATGTATGCGCATAGAGGCGGCGTTTGGCGAAGGGCTCCGCAAAAAAACCCAGGAGCTTGACGCGGCGCTTATTGAAGGACTGGAACGCGCAAAAAATACGGCAGTTGAAATTGAAGAAGGCGCGCGTGTTCAAATGGAAAGCGCGGCGCAGGCTATTGATTCGGTTAAAGAACAAATCAAGGCAGAGCTTAGCGAACTGCGCGAAAGTACGCTTGCCGCGCTTGGTATGGAGATGAGCAAAAATTCTCTTGAAACAGCGGAGAAACTAAAAACGCATTGCCGCGAAATAGAAAACGAACAGAAAAAAACCGCCGAAATTTTTGAACAAAAACAGGACGAAATGCGCTCGCAGATAGAAGATTCGCAAAAACATCTGGAAAATATCAGCTCGCAGATAGAGGCGCTCGGCGCGCGCGCACAGACGGCGGCAAACGAAAACGAAGATAAAATATCTTCAATAAAAAATGCAATAGACGCTGTTCATTCTGAATTAATTCATTATAAAGAAGAACTGCTTTCCGGTACAGACGAAAAAACAAAACAACTGGAAGAGGCAATAAACACCGCGGAAGAAAGAATTTTGGAATTTGTACGCCAGAGCAAGGTTATAGATAAAACAATAGAAATAAAGAACGATTTAAACCGCGAAATGGACGACCTTCGCGATGACCTTGAACGGCTTTTGCTGCAAAAAGCGGAAGTTGACAATCTTGAAAATCAGGTAGCAAAAATAAAACGCATGGAAGACGAAATAAACGCAAAGATGACGCGCTTTCTTACAGAACAACGCAGAATCGACCTTATGGAAGAAAACTTTCGCAAGCTTATTGCAACCTCCTCTTCTGTTGAAGAAAAACTTTCCATGCTTACCGCAAATAACGATTCGCTGCAGGAACTTCAGCTGCAATTTAGAAAACTTTCCGATGCAATGCGCGAAACCGAAGAACGGTATCAGCGCATCGAAAAGAAAAATCAAATTCTTGACGCTACCAGCGAGGGCATAGATAAAAACTTCCGCTCTCTGCAGGAATCAGAAAAAACGGCCAAGCAGTTTGAAGCTACAATCAACCATCTTTCCGGCACCCTTGCAGAAGTTAAAACGGCAATAGACAACATTACAAACGAAAACGAAAAGGTTATTAAAACTTCGGAACAGTTAAGCACCCTGGATACAAAACTTGTTGAAATTGAACAGCGTATAGAAACAATGCAAAAGGCAAGACAGTGGCTTAGCGACCTTGAAGGGCGCATTACAACATTGTATAACGAGGCCAAGTCGCTTGCCAATACTGTCGGAGAGCTGTTAAAACCAAAAAGAGGGCCGGAAACCGGCTCAATTACGCCTGCACAGAAGGAAGAAATAACCCGTCTTACCCACATGGGCTGGAAGAAGGATGAAATAGCGCGGACATTAAAAATCCCCATCTCCGCAGTCGAGCTTATTTTAGAGGTAGCACCAAAGGAAAAATAGTTGTATAATTTAAGTATGATTAAATTACAAACAAAAACGATTCTGATTTTTTGTCTGTTTGGCGCGTTTAATCTTTACGCAGAAGAAGGACAGGCAGTCGTTTCCGCAGAGGGGCAGGCTGCAAAGCCGCTTGCTGTGCTGTCGGACGAAAACCTTGCAGCGCCTGCCGCCGCAATGGCGGAAGAAATTAACATAGTTGATGATGAAGAGGAAACAGAAGTTGTAATAGATTATCCCGCGCCTTCCACAGAAGAGTCTGCAGGCAGGACGCCTGTGTTTTTACAAATGCGCGAAGCGGATGTTTTAACCGGACTTCCAAAACAAAAGCGCTTTGAATTCGGATTCCTTTTTCTGGACGCAGGCGCATCTAACAACTGGCTTTCCTACACAGACTTTATCAAAAACTCATTTTTGTTTAATTCAAATTTGGATGTTTCCGGCTTGCTTGGCAATGGCGCTTTTAATATAGAATCGCAGAATTTTTTAAAGCCACTGTTTGTAAGATTCCGGACAAATGAACACGTTTTGGTAGAAATAGCGCTTGAAAGTGAACTTAATTTCCGGCTTGATATGTCTGACAGGACGCTTAATTCATTAAAATACCTGATGGAATTGCAGAAAAACCCGCCCGTCGATATTGCGGCAAAAATAGGGCAGCTCCGCGGCGAAATTTCGGCGGCCGGCAGCGCTTTTGCGGCGCTTAGCGCCGGAGTCGAAATAATACCAAGTAAGAAATTTTGGTTTCGTATTATGCCTGCGCTATTTACGCCGATTTTTTATCTTCCGCAAAGCGATATTCATCTTGAAGGGCATTACGATGCCGCCAGCCAAAGCGCTGAATTTGGCAACAGTTCCGGCGATTTAAATTTTTGGATGATAAACAATGATAACGTTTCCATTGGTTTTGATATTACGCTGGAAGGCCGTTTTGCGCTTTGGCCATTGCTGGATATTGGAGCGTTTGTAGAACATATTCCAATTTTACAGGCAGGAATGAACAGCAGCTCTTTTGAATTTGACGTTGATTTTATTGTTTCGGCGCATGACCAGAGTATGAAGATGCAGAATAATACCGGATTTTCTCCCAATTCAGGTTTGAGCAGGAGAATTTCACGTCCGGTTCGTTATGGTATTTACACGATAATAAAGCCTTTTTCCAGCCGTTTGTTACTGATAAGGCCGGAAGCAGGATTTTCTACAGGCACGGTTTTTGACGAACAGATATTCAACTGGGGAATAGAAAGCCGGCTTAACTTTCCAAAAATTTTATCGGTTTCGGCAGGGGTTAAAGATTTTGAAAAAACATGGACAAATTATATAAAATTGGTTCTGGACTTTAAATATATGGCGTTTCAGCTTGGCGCCGGATTGCGCGGAAATAATTTTATAAACAGCTGGAATTCAAAAAGCCTTTGGGCCAGTTTTGGAATAAAGGTTTGCGCTTAAAAACTGATACAGAAAAAAATTCTTTTGACCATGTGTGGACGGCATTAACACTGCTTTTAACGGGAGCGGGGCTTGTAACGCTTTATTCCGCATCACATTCATTTGCCGACCGATGGTATGACGATAAATTTTATCTTATTACAAGGCAAAGTATTTACGCGCTTGCGGGCTTTTTATTTTTTTTTATCTTTTCGCATATAAATCTAAACTGGCTGCGAAGCTGCATAACCCCTGTTGTGCTTGGCGCTCTTTTTCTCTGCGCCCTGCCATTCTTTCCGGGTATTGGCGTTCATTCTGGAGGCGCTTCGCGCTGGATACGCATTGCAGGCTGGACGATTCAGCCTTCGGAGTTTGTAAAATTTGTGCTGCCATTTTATCTGGCGCATATTCTTGACAAAAAACAAGACCGCATAGAAGAATTCCGCGGGGTGCTTATGGCGCCGGTTATTGTTTCGCTGTTGTTCTTTATTGTTATATATTTGCAAAACGATTTTTCTACGGCGCTTTTTATTACGGTTAACGCGCTTATCATGTTTTTTCTTGCAGGTATAAAAATACGCTATTTTTTAAGCGCCGCAATAATGCTGATTCCTGTTTCCGCGCTGCTGATTGTAACCAAAGAGTACAGGCTTTTACGGCTTATGTCTTTTATAGACCCAAGCTTCCAGCCGCTGGAGGCGGGATTTCAATCAGACGCATCGGAAAAAGCGCTGCGTTTTGGAGGCTTTCTTGGACGTGGAATAGGGCAGGGCGAATGGAAAATAGCAAACGTCCCCGCAATTCAATCTGATTTTATTTTTACCGCATTTGCCGAAGAAGCCGGTTTTTTGGGTGTGCTGCTGTTTGTGTTTTGTTTTGCGTTATTTGCATTCCGCGGCTACAGGATAGCGCTGCGTTCAAGCGAACTTTTTTGCAAACTGCTCTGCGCGGGACTCGTTACAACAATTATCTTACAAATGTTAATGAACATATCCGTTGTTGCCCGTGTTATTCCTGTAACCGGAGTTCCATTGCCCTTCTTTTCCGCCGGCGGCTCTTCCCTTATTACAACGCTTGTTGCTTCAGGCTGTGTGGCAAATATCTCGCGCCGCGCAGCATAAAAACTCTGTGCAAAACATTCATATAGTCCGCTAAAATAGTCCGCAATAAAATTCAATACTCTTGTTGACATAATTCATATTTTCTTATAATATACGTGTAAATACTAAGATACGGAGGTTTTTATGGCGTGTGTAGGAAAGATTACTGATTTAATTGGTAAAACGCCTATAGTCAGGATTAACAGGCTGAATGAAGGGGGAGCGGAAGTTTATGCTAAACTGGAAAGTTTTAATCCGCTTCACAGTGTAAAAGACCGCATTGCGCTTGCAATGATAGAAGATGCGGAAAAAAAAGGTAAAATTAACCCAAATACGGTTATTATTGAACCTACAAGCGGTAATACCGGCATAGGGCTTGCATTTGTTTGCGCGGTAAAGGGTTATAAACTGATTTTAACCATGCCCGAAACAATGAGCATAGAAAGGCGCAAATTGCTAAAAGCGCTTGGCGCTCAACTTGAACTTACAGAAGGCGCAAAGGGAATGAAAGGCGCTATTGCCAAAGCGGAAGAAATTGCGGCGGCCACGCCACATTCGTTTATTCCGCAGCAATTTGAAAACAGCGCAAATCCGTCGATACACGAAGAAACTACAGGTCCCGAAATTTGGGAAGATACGCAGGGCAAGGTTGATATTTTAATTGGCGGCGTTGGAACCGGCGGTACAATTACAGGCGCAGGCCGCTTTTTAAAAGGCAAAAAAGCTTCTGTAAAAGTAGTTGCTGTAGAACCGGCGTCTTCGCCTGTGCTTTCCGGCGGGAACCCTGGCCCGCATAAAATTCAAGGCATTGGCGCAGGCTTTGTGCCTAAAGTGTTTGACAAACAGATTGTTGATGAAATTTACCAAACCGACGAAGTAAAAGCGGGCAATATTGCGCGCCGCGCTGCAAAGGAAGAGGGTATACTTGTTGGAATTTCGTCTGGCGGCGCGCTGGAAGCGGCGCTTACAATTTCCAAAAGGCCGGAAAACAAAGGTAAAACAATTGTTGTTGTGCTTCCCGACACAGGCGAAAGGTATCTTTCTACCTGGCTTTGGGATGAATAGTAGTTTATAGAAACACTTTTTTAAATTCCGCAAGCACTTTGGCGCGAATTTCTTTTATTTGGCCTTTTGCGGAAAGTCCGGATGCGTTTTTATGACCGCCGCCGCCAAGCGCGGCGGCAATTAACGATACGTCTACAGAATCGCGGGAACGTAAGCCTATCGTGCATTTTTCGTCTGTTTCCTGCCTTATAACAGCAATTGCTTCTACCCCTTCTATTGCAAGCAATAGTTGATAAAGAGTATCGGAATCGCGGCTTTCAAGCCCGTAACGCTCCGAATCGCTGCGTTCTTCGCTGGAAATAATAAGTTTGCCTTCAAAATGAGACTCTGTACGGCAGAGTATTGCGCCAAGCAAACGCCGCGAGTTAAGGCTCTTCCCGCCATTCATAATGTTAAATACTGTTTTGGGGTTAGCGCCGGCGCGGACTAAATCGGCGGCAACATCGAAGATTCCGGCGCTGCCTTCGTCCAAATGCCTGAAAAAACCGGTGTCTGCGGCAAGCCCCAAAAACAGAAGCTGCGCTTCCGCTTCGTTAATTTTAACATTGAGCGCTTTTATAAGTGAATAGACCAACAGCATTGCCGCAGGCGCGGAAGAATCGATATACGAAACTTCGGAATCTATTGCTTTTCCTGTTGCGTGATGATCTATAACGGCAACAGGCATACCTTTGAAACAATCTTTTAAAGCGCCCGTCCTTTCGATTGAAGAACAATCAACAATTATTAGCGCGGCATTTTGCCTTATGTCATTTGAAATTTCAGCTGTAAATTGAGATTCAAACCCGGCTATTTCGCGCCGTTTAAAAGGGCCTGCCTGACAGGGAATGGCAGTTTTGCCAAGGCGGCGCAGAGCGGAACTTAAAACGAGCTGGCAGGAAACACAATCACCGTCCGGCTCCGTATGCCCTGCTATCAAAAAATTGTTGTATTTGTTGATAAAATCAAGCAGAGCAGAAGGAGGCTCGGATGCAATAAACATTCTATTTGTATTCTATTTTTAAATCGGTAATATTCTCAAAATGCGCGTCGATATTCTCCGCCGGATTTACATAACCCCAGGTAAAATGATGCCCATCGCGGCGCACATACAACCTTACATGGTCTACAACTCCATCTTTGTAGTACACGCTGATATGCGGCCAAAGAGCGCCTGTTCCCATAAGAATAATCTCGCCTTTACGCGCAGTGCCTTTATTCTCGCCTGTTGCAGGAACAAACCATTCCATTGGAATATAAATTTTTTTGTTTACCAAAGGGGTTTGCCGGTATTCGACAATGTAACCTTTGGTATGCGCAAAAACACGCTCAATAGGTATCTGCACAACATAAAACTCCGAGCGCGTCCCCGAACCCGAATCCTGCTGAGCGTCCTGAGCAAACGCACCCATGCCAACCGTTAAAATCATACTCGCTATTATAAGTGGTTTTAATGATTTCATTTTTACCTCTCTTATTCTATTATCGTATAATATATTAAAAAATGCAAGCGCTTGTTTGCGCCCGCCTGAATAAAAAGAGAGAAGCGTTAACGCAATTTCCGGTATAAAATGGCAATTTTTTTAGCAGTGATTCGCTATGTTTTTATGAAGTTTGACGCTTGTAAAACTGCCTAATCATGAGAGGGATTCTGACTTACACGTTCTATGGCCACTTTAACGGCGTGTTTTAAACTTGCCGCATAAGCCGGGTCGTTCATGCCGTCCGCCTGATATATCCTGCCCAAAAGTGAGCAGCGATAGCGCGGCGGCAGTGAATTAAGCGCCAGCGCAGCCATGTCCAAAACGCAATCTTCGCAAAAACATATATCTTTTTTTGTTGCAAGCTGGCGGATAAGCTCCGCTATAACAAGTTTTAATCCTTCGTCAACCAGGTTTTCAAAATTATAGTTATTTATATCAAAGTCCATAAACAGCTCCTATGCCTTATTATAATAATTCGGCATTTTTTTGGTTTGTTTTTAACCGGATTGAACTTTGCATAATTCCAGTTCTTTAAGACGGCGTTCCTCAAGTTTTATAAAAATGTTTTTTTCCTGTGTTGGAAGAACCTGCCCGCGCGGTTTGCCTTTTGCGCGTCGTAAATACTTTACCTGTGTGTAGAACAAATCGCCTTTGCCTCCGTTTCGTCCTTTTGAATAAAACAATGCAAGGTTTCCTGCATCAAGAAGAATTTCCAAAGGCACGCTTTTGCCCGAGCGTGCCTTGATAAAAACATAAGCGCCGGGAAAATCGCGCGCGTGCAGCCACAAATCGTTGCCTTTAACATGGCGGCGCAGCAATTCATCGTTTTCGGCGGCGCTGCGTCCAACAAAAATCAGCCAGTTTCCACGTTTAAAACTTAGTCCGGTTTTTGTTTTTTCGTTTTTTACATCGCCGCCTGAATTTGTTTTTAGAATTTTTTGAAGACGAAGCGGGTTTTCTTCCAGCAAAAGCGCGTCAAACGCCGTTTTTTGCCGTAAAATTTCGGAACGAACAGCGTCAATTTCGGCGCGAACCGCCTCCAGCCCGTTTTTGGCTTTTTGATACTGCTCAAAATAAACGGCGGCATTCTCTTGCGCTTTTTTTTGCGGGTCGAGCTTAACACGAATAGCCGTGTTTTCGTGGTAAAAATCTTCCGCGTTAAGCCAGGTATCGCCTTTTTTTATAGAATGAACATTGGCAAGAATTATCTCTCCATACTCTTTAAGCCTTTGCGGCGAACTGAAATCCGCCTCTTTTGCATAAAGCCGTTCCAAAGCCGCTTCTAAACGGGAGATACTTGCGCCAAAACGTTTTTGCGCCCGCAAACGAAGGCTTTCCAGAGAAAGCGCCTGTCCATGAACAGCGTACCAGTCATCTACACGGCTGTTAAAGCTCCCGCTTCCGGGTAAATTCCGCACCTCATAGGTTGTCCGCGCGGCGGGGGTTGGAGTGTGCGCCGCGTGGGCGGCCGGCGTTGGCGCGGGCGTGGCAGACGCGGGCGTGGCAGATGATTGCGCTGCGCCGGTGATTTTGTTACTCGAAGCCGATAAGGGCGCGCCGGTTTTTAACTCTGGAACAAAAACTTTTCCGTTTGTTATATCGATTATGCCGCCTTTAATTTCGCCGCGTTTTGGAAGCCGGCGCATAGCGTCAATGATTACGCCGTCTTTATCGCAGAGCAAAACATTTGCCGCGTTTGACCACAGTTTTGAAAAAAGAAAAAGCCGCTCGCTGCCATGCCGCAGCGCAAAACGAATTATGCGGTCGCTGCCAATCTGCACCGCTTCTTCAATGCGAAAATTTAGTATGCGCGATTTGAGTAATTCAGAAAAACGCAGCGGTTTTTCGGTTTTTGGAACGGCGCGATGAGTATTATGCAGACGGCAAACACCCGGAGTTATTACAATAAGCAAACTTTGTAAACCGGCGTGGCCATAAAGCGATAAACAAAGCGTATCGTAAGAACTTTGTGTAACTTTTTGTATTTGCGCGCCCGGCAGATTTAACTCATTTAAGATAAGATCAATTTCTTTCCAGTTTAAAGACATATCTTTATAATAAAACCATTACGGCCTGCTCTTCAATTTCTTGAAACATACCAGACTGCGCACTTAGTATCTTTCGCCACATAGACAACTCTATCATGTGTTTTATAAAAGTAAAATTACCGGTTGTGTATTTACAGCAATTCCTAATTATAAATAATTTGTGTCCAGACATTGGCAATTATTTTGAACAAAAGGTATCTGCAGACACCCGCGCAAGCGATTGAAGCGGAATTTGCAAGCGAAGCGAAGCAAATTGTAGCGGAAAGCGCGGTTTTTGCCGGAGGCGTGCAACCGTGGTTATCTACGCCCTGCGGGCGCAACATTGGCGCGTTTGCCGCCGCGGGGCATGCGCGAAGCGCGGCCTTATCGGCCGCGGCTTGCGCAATGCTTGGCAGGGCGCTGCCTTATTTACCCCCACTCTGCGCTTCGCGCAGAGTGGGGCAGCCTTGAAAAGCGCGGTGCGTTTTTCCACAAGCTGCCGGCGTTTGCCGCCGCGGCCTGCGCGAAGCGCTGCCTTAT
>JAIRPU010000061.1 GCA_031256815.1 Spirochaetaceae bacterium | reverse complement strand
TGCTTCTGCGCTCCGGCCATTGTCAGGCTTCTCGCCGCATCCGGGGAGAAATAACTTAAATACCAATCTTCAATTAATTGAGTAAACGCTGATATTCGGGGATGCTGTGCAAGAGCGCTCAATGTTGTTACTCCCAATATCCTATTATCATTTAATTTTACTTTTTCAGTTTCTGATGATTCTTCAATCGTGTCTATTGACGCGCCTTTTGATTCATCTACGCCTTCTGATTCTCCTTTCCACGCATAGCCAATACCATTTTCCATTATCAAAAATGAAAATGGATAACCTCTATCCTGTCCTCTGCGCCTCTGTCTTAAACGTTCACTTTTTACATAAGGGCGTTCATTTTTATCTACATCAATAGCAAGTTGGTATGTTAATGGTCGTGCATTTCCATCCTGTCGATAGTAAACTTCAATTTCAACAGGTTCATTACAACCCATAGTGCGAATCTTTTTTATGCCGCCTCTCCCGCTCATATCACAGGCTTCTTCAACACCATTGCGCAAACAATCCGCTAAAAAACCAAACGCATCAAACAAAGAGCTTTTACCTGCCCCGTTTTTTCCAATGACAGCAGTAAGAGGTGTCAGCGGTTCTGCCCTTTGAGTGTTCCAGAGTTTTCCTATTTCAATATTCCGCAATGCCCGGAAATTTTTTACCCTAAAGCCTTCAATTAGCGCCATTTTCAACCTCCATCGGCCTTATCATGTCAAGCTTAATGATTTTTTTCACAGTATACCGATTTTTCTGGCTTTTCCAAAATACATAAGCTCCCACAGCGCTGGGGCTTCGAGCTTCTCGACAACTTTTCCGTCTTCCAGCCGCTCGATAATCACGCCGCCGGTAAAACGGTGGTACGCGCCGTCAAAGCCCGACAATTTTGCAAGCAGGCGCAGTACGCCGCTCACGCTATTAACCAGCAGGAAATTCAGTATGCTCTGCCTGCGCTTGTAGCTTATCAGGTACCGGGTGTTTCCGTCCCGGTAATCGTAGACAAGGAGGTCATGCACCGGCTTTCCGGTTTCTTTTTCAATAAATTCCTGCTCCGCGCTAAAACACAGCTTCGCGCCGTCGTCGGCAAGTATTTTGTTCTCCCCAGCGATCATGAAGATCGGAAATGTATTGTAACCGTACTTTTCTTCCGCCCAGATATAAGAGGTTATCAGCCGGTAATCGCCCACGCGGGCCCTGCCCCAGTACCAGTGGTGCATAACCTTGAGCATATTGATGTTGCCCCAGTTGTGATCGTGATAACCGGTTCCGCTCAAGGTGAATGTCTGCCCGTCTTTCGTGATTTCCGCCTGCACCACTCCTTCTGGAACCGAAGGGAGCCACGCAAAATAGTGTTCGTCATTATCACCGAAAAATATGTGACCGGTCTCCGGCCTCCAGGGGGGAACATTGCTTTTCAGCGTAACTTTTGCTTCCACAGTTTTAGTGCGGCAGTAGATTTCGTACTCCCGCAAATTTCCCTTAAAATAACACGACCCTATACGGACATCGCAGCTTTCCTTTGAAGCGGTAAAAACCTCGCCCTTAGCAGGACGGTATACTTCCGAATATTTCTTCCCGTCCGGCGTATTGAGGTCGAAGGCAATATTAGGATCAGGCGGGCATTGCGGCGACATCAGAGGTTTGGTATAGAACACGATGACAAGGTTTGTCCCGTCCTCAAGATGCGCGTCAAAGTACCACCACTCGTAGGTTCCCCGCTCGCCCGAATTGGTGCGAGTGCCGTCCTCCCACTGGGCGATATCCCCTTTTTGCAAGCCGAGCTTCGCGTAATGCTCCGGCAGCGCCCCCAACCGCGACCTGACCTTCGCGCCGCCGGCAGACGCATTGATTACGGCAGTTTTTGTTTTGCTTTTCATACCAGTTATCCTCCATTTAGAAAACGCCCCCGTTCTCCATAATCGTCTTGTTCACAAATTCCATTATTCCTATAAAAGCATAATCAGGATTCTAGCACATACATTTTATGTATGCTATAACCCATTGTTTTCAAACAACAATTCCTAATTAGAGAAAAATGATGAACCGGCGCGGTTTAATATTTATGATATTTTGGGCGCATTTTTGCCGGAGACGGCCGCGCGAAGCGCGGCTTTATCGCAAGCCCCGGGTCTGCGCAAACGCGCAGACCGCGGGCGGCCGCACACGCCGCCGTATCAGGCGGCCGCGCAAAGCGCGGCCTTATCGCAAGCCGCGGCCTGCGCAACACGCAAGCCCGCGAGGGGCCGCACACGCCTCCGCCTGCGACGGCCGCGCGAAGCGCGGCTTTATCGCAAGCCGCGGCCTGCGCAAACGCGCAGACCGAGGGGCCGCACGCGCCGCCGTATCAGGCGGCCGCGCAAAGCGCGGCCTTATCGCAAGCCGCGGCCTGCGCAACACGCAAGCCCGCGGGGCCGCACGCGCCAGCTTCACGCGCCCCGCCACAGGCCGCCGGCTAAACCGCGTTGCGGTTTAGCCGGCCTTGCCACCACCGGCTGCCGCCGCAGACGGGCTTGAATCAGAACCAGACGGCGTTTATATTTGAACAATGGAACGAGTTTATAATTTTTCCGCAGGGCCTTCCATGCTTCCGCTGGAAGTGTTAAAAGCCGCCGGCAGCGAGATTACCTGCGCCCATGGTACAGGGCAATCCGTTATGGAGATGAGCCACCGTTCGCGGGATTTTATTAAAATAATTGAACGCGCCGAAGCGCTTCTGCGGGAAATTCTATCTGTTCCTGAAGATTACACTGTGCTTTTTTTACAGGGCGGGGCAATGTTACAGTTTTCAATGGTGCCGTTAAACCTTGGCGCCGTTAATGCCGGAGAGGCCAGAAAAAAAGCAACCTACATAGATACCGGCGTTTGGGCAGGTAAAGCGGCGGAAGAAGCAAAAAAATATGTTGATGTGCGCATAGGCGCTTCGTCAAAAGACAAAAACTACAGCTATATCCCTGCGCCCCCTCCCCCTCAAAATGAAGATTCCTTCTATCATATTTGTTTGAACAACACGATATTTGGAACGGTTTGGAATGAACTGCCTGAAACCGGCGCTGTGCCGCTTGTAAGCGATGCGTCTTCCTGCCTGCTTTCCGAACCGCTCGATGTCCGGCGTTTCGGGCTGATTTACGCCGGCGCGCAAAAGAACCTTGGGCCGGCCGGCTGTACGCTTGTAATTATCCGTTCTGAACTTTTGGGCGGCGCGCCGGACTGGACGCCTGTTATGCTTAGATATGATATTCACGCCAAAGAAAAATCTCTTTTTAACACGCCCCCATGCTGGTCAATTTACATTATGTCGCTTGTGTTTGAATGGATTTTAAAACTCGGCGGCCTGCCGGAGATGGCAAAACGCAACCGCGAAAAGGCGGCGGCGCTTTACGAGGCGCTCGAAAACTCGCCTGTTTTCCGGCCGACTGCAGAAAAACAGTTTCGCAGTTTAATGAACGTTCCGTTTGTTGCCCGCGAAGAAAACGCCGAAAAACGCGCCGCCATAGAAAGCCGTTTTTTAAACGAAGCGGCGGCCGCCGGGCTTATAAACCTTGCCGGACACAGGCTTGCCGGAGGGCTTAGGGCGAGTATCTACAACGCAATGCCCATAGAGGGCGTTGCCGCGCTTGTAAAGTTTATAAAAAACTTTGACCCAAAATGAATGTCCATGCTGTCTGCGAAACGCCATTTTTTTCTTTGCGAATAAGCGCTTCGGAAGATTCGCTTTTGGGTGTTTCTTTTACTCAGGATGGCATTGGAACAGGCGAAAACGCCATTACACGCGCTGCTTTTGCGCAAATAAACGAATATCTTGCAGGTAAAAGGCGTTGTTTTGAACTCCCATTTGAACTTAGCGGCACAGATTTTGAGTTAAATATCTGGAGGGCGCTGCCGGAAATTCCATACGGCGCAACGCTCAGTTACGGCGAAATAGCGGCAAAAGCCGGAAGCAAAAATGCTGCGCGGGCTGCCGGCGCAGCGCTGCATAAAAATCCGCTTGCAATTATTCTGCCCTGCCACCGCGTTATAGGCGCTAACGGCGCGCTTACCGGCTTTGCCGGCGGAATTGATGTAAAACGCAGGCTGCTTGAACTTGAACAGCATTTTTTAAAAGCAGATTCCAGTTCCGCCTCTGCCCGGAAAGGGAAATAAAATTTTATAAAATTTCATTTCCCTGTATAAACTCTTATAAAATTTTTATGCATTAATTGTATCCGGCTTTCTTATATATTTATCAAAATAATACATAGCAGCTTTTGCTATTCCATAACTGTTAATTCTTTTTGTAACGCCATATAATTTTTCAAAAGTTTTTACTATTGCGGCATTCTCGCCAAAAGTTCTGTTTATTCTTTGACGCACTGCCCTTCGTTTTCTCCATTCTTCGGAATGATACTGCGTAGCAAAATGATGCACGGTAAATGTAACTTCTTTTTTTTCAATCTGGCCTGTTACAACATTTTTTGCGGTAAAATATTCTTTTGGATATATTTTGTAAGCTATATTTTTAAAGTGCTGCTTTAATACTATACTCATTATTTCGGGCAGTATTAATGGGTTTATATATTCATGCCGTTCCGATACAGGCATAAGCATTATTTTTTCGCTTTCAAGCGGATTGAAAAAACGCTTGTTTTCAAAGTATTCCATGCATTTTCTTATGTATGGATGTTCTTTTTCCGCTCCAAAACATCCGGCTTCAATATTTTCGCTTATATGATTTTCGTAAGCAATCATTATTTCCGAATTTAAAAGTGAATCGAATGGCTTAATAACTTCCATATCCATATCAAGATATATTCCGCCGCAGTTATAAACCGCATAAAGACGAATATAATCCGCAGCGCATGCATAAAGCTTTGCGTCAAACGCCTGCTTTGTCCAAATTGTTGTATTTATATCAAATCTTTTTGTGTCCCATAAAATAAATTTATAATCAGGAAGTTTTATTTTCCACGACTTCATATATGTTTGATATATTTCCGGTATTGGCTCATCAGATAACCAGCAGTAATGTATAATTTTTTGTATCGACATAAAAACCTTCCGGTTATGTACAAATAGTTTTTATCCTTGCTAATTAAGGAAAATGGCACATAACCTGTTTATGCGGTAAAAATGTTAAATACAGTTTTTTTTTCCTACAAAAAATGAGCGTGTAATATCACACATAAAAATATGCTGCGCGGCATTGCTTTTAAAAACGCAAAAACCTTTTGTGCAATCCGCATTGTCTAAAAACAATTTAGTCCGGTCGGCGTATTGCCCGCAGGTACAGCGCTCTTGTATACAGGATTATTTTGATATAGAATGAATTATGCGCGGCGTAGAATATAAAGGATTATCGCGTATAGAAGGTCCTGTAGTAATTACGGCGCACAGCCGCAACGTTGGGTTTAACGAGGTCGTCGCGGTTTATGACCGCGAAGGCGAGCGAAGGCTTGGCCGCGTTATCGACCTTGGCCGTGATTATGCGGCGGTGCAAATATTTGGCTCTACTTCGGGACTTTCCACAACATTTTCGCGGGTAGAGTTTTTGGGCAGACCCATGGAATTGCGCGTAGGCATAGGCTTGCTTGGCCGTGTCTTTAACGGTTTGGGCGAACCTATCGACGGCGGCGCGCCTATATTTTCGTCCACCTGCGCGGATGTAAACGGATTGCCAATAAATCCTTATGCGCGAACCTATCCGCGCGACTTTATTCAAACAGGAATTTCCTCAATAGACGGCATGAACACGCTTATCAGGGGGCAAAAACTCCCGATTTTTTCCGGCAACGGACTTCCCCATAACAGGCTTGCCGCCCAAATTGTAAGGCAGGCAAAAATTTTAACCGCCGGCGAGAATTTTGTTATTGTTTTTTGCGCAATGGGAGTAAAATACGATGTAGCGCGGTTTTTTCTGGACGATTTTGAACACTCCGGAGTGCTTTCCAACGTAGCGCTCTTTCTCTCACTTGCCGATTCGCCTTCGCTGGAACGGCTTATCGCTCCCAGGGCTGCGCTTACCGCGGCGGAATATTTGGCATATCAACAAGGAATGCACGTTCTTGTTGTCATGACGGATATGACAAATTATTGTGAGGCATTGCGAGAGGTAAGTTCAATTCGCGGAGAGGTTCCAAGCCGAAAGGGCTATCCCGGCTATCTTTATTCGGATTTGGCATCTTTATACGAAAGAGCCGGTAAAATACGCGGCTCCGAGGGTTCAATAACGCAGGTTCCAATACTTACCATGCCAAATGATGATATTTCGCATCCGGTTCCAGACCTTTCCGGTTATATAACAGAAGGCCAAATTGTACTTGACCGTGAACTTTTTCAAAAAGGCGTTTATCCGCCTGTGGCCGGACTGCCAAGCCTTTCACGTTTAATGAAAGACGGAATAGGCGAAGGCATGACCCGCGAAGACCATAAAGACGTTTCCAGCCAGCTTTTTGCCGCTTATTCAAAGGTAAAGCAGGTGCGTAATTTGGCGTCTATAATAGGCGAAGAAGAGCTTTCGGACATAGATAAGCTATATCTCAAATTTGGGGAAGCTTTTGAACGCGATTTTATTTCGCAGGATGAATATGAAGACCGCAGCCTTGAACAAACGCTGGGTATAGGCTGGAAGCTTCTTGCCATGCTCCCGCAGGATGAGCTGCTGCGAATTAAAAAAGAATTTCTTGAAAAATATCTTCCTCGTTAAAACAGGGAATTGTCATGCTTAAAAATATGAGAAACACAGGTATTATGGCGCACATAGACGCCGGAAAGACCACTACAACAGAGCGTATTCTGTTTTATACGGGTAAAAGCCATAAAATCGGCGAAGTTGACGATGGCGAAGCGATTATGGATTGGATGGAACAGGAGCAGGAACGCGGTATTACCATTCAAAGCGCCGCTACAACAACATATTGGCAGCGTGAATTCAATGGGAAGCGCGAAAAGTTTCAAATAAACATTATTGACACACCCGGACACGTTGATTTTACCGCAGAGGTAGAGCGCAGCTTGCGTGTTTTAGATGGAGCTATCGCCATTTTTGACGCTGTGCGGGCTGTTGAACCGCAGACAGAAACGGTTTGGCGGCAGGCGGAGCGCTATAAAGTTCCTGTAATTGGCTATGTAAACAAGATGGACCGTCTTGGCGCGGATTTTTTTTCAGTTATAGAAAATATTCGCACAAAACTTAACACAAATCCGGTTGCGGTTCAAATTCCAATAGGCAGGGAAGCCGCTTTTGAAGGCGTTATCGACCTTATCCTTATGAAGGAGCTTCGCTGGACGGGCGGCGAAGGCGAACAAATTGAAACGCTTGAAATTAGCGCCGAACGCGCCGCGCTTGCAGCGGAATGGCGCGAAAAACTTATTGACGCGCTTTCTGAAACAAGCGATGCAATAACGGAACTCTACCTTAACGGCAAGGAGATTCCGGCAGCGCTTATCAGAAGCGAATTACGCGCCGCTGTTTGCGAACGCAGGCTTTTTCCGCTTTTAACAGGCGCTTCCAGGCGTAATATGGGGGTTCAGCCCCTTATAGACGCCATTGTAGATTATCTGCCCGCGCCGGATGAAGTTCCGCCGGCACAGGCGTTTCATTTGAAAAAAGAAGAAACAATCCCTGTTCCATGCGACGAAAGCGGCAGCCCGCTTGGGCTTGTTTTCAAAATTCAGAACGACCGCGAAGCGGGCAGTTTGTGCTATATTAGAATGTACTCAGGAAAATTCGCGCAGGGCAGCGCGTGTTTTAATGTTGGCAAAAAAAAGCGCGAGCGGATAAACCGTATTTTGCGGCCTCATTCAAATAAATTTGAGCCTATGGAAGCGCTTTGCGCGGGAGATATAGGCGTTTTTATTGGTTTAAAACTTGCGCAAACCGGCGATACAATCGGCATGGAAGGACTGCCTGTGGCGCTGGAAAAAATGCGCTTTCCGGAGCCTGTTATTTCTGTTTCGATAGAGCCGTCAACACTTTCGGAACGCGATAAATTAAAAGAAACTCTTGATATTTTATCCAGAGAAGACCCCACGTTTACAACACGGGAAAGCGAAGAAACAGGCCAAATTATTATTTCCGGAATGGGCGAACTTCACCTTGATGTGCTTGTTACAAGAATAAAAAATGAATATAAAGTCGAGGCGAATGTGGGTAATCCGCAGGTTACCTACAGAGAATCCATAGAATCAAACGCGGAGCATAGCGGCAGTTTTTCGCGTGTAATTGCCGGAAAAGAGAACAGCGCCGCGCTTGTCCTGCGGCTTGAACCGCAGGAACGCGGCTGCGGCAATAAATATGTTTGCGCCGTAAGGCCTGGCAAAGCGCCGCCTGAAATTCTGGAAGCTGTGCGGCGCGGCGTAGAGGGGGCCTTTGCCGGAGGTATAGCGCTTGGTTATCCATGCATTGATATTTTGGCAACGCTTTGCGAAATTCAGTATAATGAATTAAACGGAACAGAATTTGCCTTTGAAGCATGCGCAAGCTTAACATTTGACGAAGCGGCAAAAAAGGCGCGACCTGTTTTGCTTGAACCAATAATGGCAGTAGATTTAAATTCTCCAAAAGAGTTTGTCGGCGATGTACTTAGCCTGGTTACCCAGCGGGGCGGCCAGGTGCAAAGCATGGAATCAAAAACAGGATACGATGAAGTAAAAGCGCTTGCGCCAATGGAAAAGATGTTTGGATTTATGACAAGCCTGCGTTCGGTAAGCCAGGGGCGCGCAAGTTTTTCCATGCTGTTTTCTCATTTTGAAAAAAAGGGGTAAAAACAAAATGCTGTTTTTTGGAGATATTCGCAGCTTTTTTATATATCTTTTTAATCCGCATGAACGCGCAAAATTAAAAATACGTGTTTTTAACGCGCACGAAGTTAAAAAAAATAAATACAGCAAATTTTATAATACAAAAACCTGCGAGGCGCAGATTATTCTTGGTCATTTTTTTTATGATATTTACAAATGCGTTATGCCATACCAGAAAACATTTTTAAAAGCCGAAAAATCAGAGATACTAAAAGAAATTATTTTTAATCATTATCTGGACGAACGTGGCAGGCAGCTGCTCTATAACATATCGGAAGAGTTTATAAAAAAAGAAAGCGCTGTCCGTAACATTGAAGACATTACATCGCTTGTAAAAACAAATATTTTAATTGCAGAAAAATATTTTAATGCTGGATGGATGCACCGTCTGGACACTATTTATAATCAAATAATTTGTTTTAGCTGGTTTGTTAATTTTGATTACGTTGGAATTTTACGTTTTTTTTCCGGCAGCGAGATTATTGATATTTCTTCTTTTGGAAAAACAGCTTTTGAAGATATAGGTGAATTTATAAAGGATTTTTTGACTGTTTCCGCTTTTTTGGACGAAAAGATTGAATGGCCTGAAATATTTACAATTATAAAAGAATTTGACGCATCCTTTCCGGATGACGCAGGCTGGTCAAAATTATATACTTCACTTAACAAGGTATTAAAATCCGGTATTTTAACTTTAATCGTCCGCCATGCCGAATCCAACTCGGACTGGCTGCCGGAAACGATTGCCGGCGGCAGGGGGTTTACAGAAGAATACATATCCGGCCTTGGAACCGCGGCGAATAAAGCAGTCCAGGAAATTGACCGCGAAGTTATAGATTCAAAGACCAGCGAACTGCTAACACGGGTTTTTCCTGAAGTTTTATCGTTGAATGCAAACTTTGCAAATTATTATAACAGCAAAATAAGCGAAAATTACGAAAACGCAGGCTATGGAAAGTTTGTTTATGCAAAACAGTTTAATTATCTTTATTTATTTTTTCATACGTTTAGCGTTCCTCTAAGAGAGGTAATAAATATTGTTTTAATAAAAGGAAAATGGTCTTCCCGTGAGGTTTCAAGTGAACTTTCGCAGTTAATACACGATTTAAACGACCGCTTTCAGGAAATCAGCGCGTTTGACCATTCAATGCGCGAATCCGGCGAACGCGGAATCAAGCTGCACGCATATTATGCAAAAGCTTCTGTAGGAAAACGCAATGCGGATAATCTGCGCAAATATATTGATACAATTAATTTTGAAGCTTATGAAATTATAATGGAAGCCTTAAACACAATTACCCAAATTCAAAAACATATTAATACGCTCGAAATAGAACGTCAGAACCGTCAGTTTTTGCTTGTTAGAAACTGGTCGGAAATTGATTTTGTACTAAAAGAATATATGCCGCTTTCTGAATGTGCCAAAAAACTGGAAGACTTTTTAACTCTTGTTCATTATGTGGAAAACAACGATTTTGAATAACAAATTCATATAAAATCGCACATTCATTACCGCTTCCTGTTCTCATAAAAACATAAATTGCCGGCATATTGTTTAAAATAAAATTTTATATTATAAATTTACTTTGGAGGATAGATATGCAAAAGATTCCGGTTGGCATATTGGGCGCAACGGGTATGGTGGGGCAAAATTATATTTCGCTTTTAAATGAACATCCGTGGTTTGAAGTCAGCTATCTTGCTGCGTCAGCGCGCAGCGCAGGTAAAAAATACGAAGACGCTGTAGCCGGACGCTGGCATTTGCGGCGCGGTTTTAATGCGGCTGTCGGCGAAATTAAAGTTGAAGACGCAAATGACATATCAAAGGCGGTTTCCGCATTGAACGCCGGTAAATTGCGCTTTGTGTTTTCTGCGCTGGAAATGGATAAAGAAGAAATAATCCGGCTTGAAGAAGGCTATGCGCAGGCAGGAATTCCGGTTGTGTCGAACGCTTCCGCAAACCGCTGGACGCCGGATGTTCCAATGCTTATAGCCGAAGTAAATCCTTCTCATTGCGATATAATTCCTTTGCAGCAAAAAAAACGCGGCTGGGAACGCGGTTTTATAGCGGTAAAGCCAAATTGTTCAATTCAAAGTTATATGACGCCGCTTTGGGCGCTGCTTAAAGCAGGCTACGAAGTAAAACGAATGATTATTACAACAATGCAGGCGGTTTCCGGCGCAGGCTATCCGGGTGTTCCCAGTCTTGATGTTATAGATAACGTAGTACCGTATATTGGCGGCGAAGAAGAAAAAAGCGAAAAAGAGCCGTTGAAAATTCTTGGCAGCATTGAAAATGGCGAAATAAAAAATTCAGAATTGCCTTTAATTTCCGCGCATTGTAACCGCGTGCCTGTAATTGACGGCCATACCGCTACTGTAAGCATGGAATTTGGGGCAAAAAAACCTTCTGTGGAGCAGGTTATTGAAATTTGGAATAACTTTCGCGCATTGCCGCAGGAGTTAAAATTACCGTTTGCGCCGGAGGTGCCAATTATAGTGCGAAAAGAAGCGAACCGCCCGCAGCCCGCCAAAGACCGGGACGCATACAAAGCAATGGCGGTAAGCGTTGGGCGTGTGCGTCCATGCCCGGTGTTTGACATTCGTTTTGTAGGACTTTCCCATAACACGGTGCGCGGCGCGGCAGGCGGCGGCATATTAAACGCCGAACTGTTAAAAGTAAAAAATTTTTTATAGGCTAAAAACCGGTTTGTTTTAGGCGCATTCAAATAACCAACCGTCTGCGGCTAATAACCGGTTAATCGTCTGCGGTTGTTTTCTGTAATTTGTATTAAATAAACCGGTATTCTTTCCCCAGGGAGGATTTGAACCCCCACAAGCAGATCCAGAGTCTGCCGTGCTACCATTACACAACCGGGGAATAACGGGAATATATTCGCATAAACGTATAATTCTGTCAACGGCACGATAAAAGGCGCGCGGTAAAAAGCTGTTGATGCGGCGCGGTAAAAGGCGCGCGGACGGGAAGGCGCAGACGCTAAAAGCCGCGCGATTTAAAGCTCGCAGATTCGCTTGATTGACAAAGCGCGGGTTTTTTATAAGAATCAGTTTCAACCTAAAAAATCAAGGTGGTTTTATGAAGTTTTTTTTATTTGGTATTCTTGTTTTGATATTAAATTCATGTTCACAAACTGAAAGACTCTATCTGTTCAATTGGACATATTATACGCCTCCGGCGGTTATTGAAAAGTTCAGCGCTGAATTTGGAATTGAAGTTATAGAAGATAACTTTGATTCAAACGAATCAATGTATAATAAAATACGCGCCGGCGGAGCGGAATTCGATATTGTATTTCCGTCATGTGATTACACTAAAATAATGATAGAACAGGGTATGCTTTTGCCTGTTGACAAATCAAAAATGCAAAATCTTAAAAACATAGACCCTGCTGTACTTGCTTTGGCGGATTACGACAGTGAAATGCGTTTTTCTGTTCCGTATTACTGGGGTGCGGCCGGGCTTGCGGTAAACAAAAGCAAAGTGCCGAATTTTGAGCGAAGCTGGGCGCTGCTTTCAAAGCCGGAACTTGCCGGCCGTGTTACAATGCTTGATGACCCGCGTGAGGTTTTTGGAGACGCGCTCAAGTTTTTGGGCTTTTCTGTAAACAGTGTTGACCCTGCGCAAATAAATGCCGCACGGGATCTTATAAAAAACGAATGGCGAAAAAACATTCAGCGTTTTGACGCGGAAGCGTTTGCCAAAAACTATGCTACAGGCTCATTTTGGGTTGTGCAGGGCTATCCAGAAGGCTTTTTTCGTGAACTTTCGGACAACGAAGAGCTTATGAATAACACAGAATTTTTTATTCCAAAAGAAGGCGGACCTTCATATATTGACAGTATGTGTATTTTAAAAGACGCAAAAAATGTTGATGCGGCGCACAAGTTTATCGACTTTATTCACAGGCCAGAAATATACGCCGAATTTTGCGACACTTTTCGCTTTCCTGCCACTGTAAATATTCCGGCAAAAAAATTATTAAAAAACAAACCTATGTATCAAATTGATGATTTGGCAAATACGGAACTTAAAAAAGATACAGGCGAAGCGCTCGAATTATACATAACGGCCTGGCAGGATATACGATAAAACAGTTTTAAAATCAAATATGCCGAAGGCGCACTCTTGCGAATTCGCCGGCGCGCTTGACTATCATTTTCGCTGCGCCTGAGGCCGGCGTTTGCGCTGCGCCGTGCTGCCGGCGTTTGCGCTGCGCCCGTTTTTACAATCTTGCGCATCTTTGAGAGAGCAGCGCGTCTGCAAGCACAATGGCGCACATTGCCTCTACCACAGGTACGGCGCGCGGGCAAACGCATACGTCGTGGCGGCCTTTTATTTTAATCTGCCTTTCAGCGCCGTTTTTGTCCGCGGCGCGCTGCTCCCGTCCAATGGAAGGAACAGGTTTAAAAGCGGCGCGGAATTCAAGCGCGCCGCCTGTAGAGATACCGCCAAGCACCCCGCCGCAGTTGTTTGTTTCGCCAATTAAGGGAGCATCATTGTTTGTGGAACCTTTAAGCCGCGCGGCGTCAAAACCGCGTCCAAATTCTATTCCTTTTGCCGCGCCCAGAGAAATTACTCCGCGGGAAATTTCGGCATCGAGCTTGTTAAAGACAGGCTCGCCAAGACCTGCGGCAAGTCCCGAAACGCGGCAGGCGACTATGCCGCCTGTGCTGTCTTCTTCTTTACGCAGCGCCGATATTAACGCAAGCGCCTTTTCCGCAGCTGTTGCATTTGGCATTCTAATTTCGTTACGCTCAATTTCCGCCGCGCTAAATTCAGGACTCTCAAAATCCGGCGCTTTAATTTCTCCAATTTCCGAAGTCCATGCAATTATCGAAACGCCGTAGTGCGCAAGCAGCGTCTTTGCCACTGCGCCTGCCGCCACACGCGCCGCGGTTTCGCGCCCGGAAGAACGGCCGCCGCCGCGATAATCGCGAATACCAAACTTTGCGTCCCAGCCATAATCCGCGTGCCCCGGACGGTATATTTCGCGAAGCTCGCCATAATCGGCGCTGTTCTGACCGGTGTTTCTAATTATTATTGCGATGGGAGTTCCAATTGTTTTGCCTTCAAAAATACCTGAGAGGATTTCGCCTTTGTCGGCTTCGCGCCTTGTTGTCGCCGCGCCGCCGTTCCCAGGCCGGCGTCTGTCAAGCTCCCGCTGCAAAATATCTTCGTTAAACGGCAAACCGGCGGGGCAGCCGTCAATTACGCAGCCGGTAGCCGGCCCGTGCGATTCGCCAAAACTTGTTATTCTAAAGATACTGCCAAAACTATTTCCACTGCTCATGCAGAATCAAACTCCTGATGTTTTATAAATGCCTTTTAGTTAAACTTTTTTGAGCTTATGGCCCATTTTTGTTTTTTTTGTCATAAGATATGCGCGGTTTTCGGAACAGGGCTCTGCTTCGCAGGGAATAAGCGCGTTTATTTTAAATCCGGCGGCTGTAAGCGCCGCCGCTTTTGCCGGATTATTTGTGAGCAGCCTGACCGCGCGCACGCCAAGCTCACGAAGAATTACAGCCGCCGCGGTATAATCACGCTCGTCCGGCTCTCTTCCAAGTTTTTCGTTGGCCTCTACAGTATCAAAGCCTGAATCCTGCAGCGCATAGGCGCGGAGTTTTTCGGAAAGCCCTATTCCACGCCCTTCCTGCCGCAGATAAAGCACAATTCCGCCTTCTTTGGCAACCTGTTCCATTGCCATTTTAAGCTGACTGCCGCAGTCGCAGCGAAGCGAAGCAAGTACATCGCCGGTAAAACATTCCGAATGAATCCGTAAAAGCGCATCGTCAAGCGAAAATTGCTTTTCAGAAACAAGCGCAAGATGAGGCATTGCCGGGTGGCCTTCATTATTAAACGCTATTATCTTAAAGCCTCCGTGTCTTGTTGGAAGTCTGGCGCTGGTTATAAAACTTGCGCTGCCGCCGTTTTTCGCGCCCGCCTGCGAAACGCCCGCCTGTGAAACGCCCGCCTGTGAAACAGCGGCCTGTGAAACAGCGGCGGCGTTTTGTGTCGGCAGTGGCGTCGGCATCGGCGGCGGCAGCGATGTCGGCGGCGGCAGCGATGTCGGCAGCGGCAGCCCTTTTTTGTCCGCCACCCATTTTATCAAACTTTCAACAGTAACCATTTTTATACCATGTTCGCGCGCAATTTCGCTAAGCCGGGGGACACGCGCCATGCTGCCGTCTCTGTCGAGAATTTCACAAAGTATTCCTGTAGGTTCAAGTCCGGCAAGGCGGGCAAGCTCCACAGTCGCTTCGGTATGCCCGTCTCTTTCAAGAACGCCGCCCGCCTTCGCTATGAGCGGAAATATATGACCCGGCCGGCGAAGTTCATCAGGACGTGTAGAACGCCGCGCTATTGCCAAAACCGCCCCCGCGCGGTCGGCGGCGCTTATGCCTGTAGTCGCGCCGTCTCTAAGGTCAACGCTGATTGTAAACGCCGTCTCGTGAACAGAGGTATTCTTCTCTACCATTAGCGGCAGCTCAAGTTCCCTGGCTCGTTCTTCCGTAATCGCCTGACACAAAAGCCCGCGCCCGTAGGTAGTAACAAAATTTACATCTTCGCTTGTAACAAACTGCGCCGCTTTAACAAAGTCGCCTTCGTTTTCACGCTCTTCGTTATCTGTAACAATAAGGAAGCGACCGGCGCGTATCTCATCTATTGCTTCTTCTACCGTAGCAAAAACAGATTCCATAAAAAATAACTCCTAAAATAAGCTGCGCCCGGTATGCTATAAAAGCATATTTAGCGCGCTGTCCGGCGCTTCAGGACAAAGCGCGCCGGATTTAACAAAACGTTCAACATAACGGGCTACAATATCGGTTTCCAGATTCATAACGCCGCCTGTTTTTTTTGTTCCCAAAGAGGTCTTGCGCATGGTAGCCGGAATAATATTTATTGTTACAAGAGCGCCTTCAAGCCTCGCTATGGTAAGGCTCATTCCGTCAAGCGCAATGGAACCTTCTGCCACACAGTATTTAAGATGACTTTGTGGAACTTCAACACAAAGATAAGCGTTGGCACCTTCTTCGCGCAAACTTCTGATTGGAACAACGCAATGCACATGCCCCTGAACAATATGTCCGCCAAAGCGCGCGCTGCTTGCAAGCGCGCGTTCAAGATTAACGCGCTGCCCCTTTCGCATAAGGCCGAGCGTTGTTTTCTTTAAGCTTTCTGCAAGTACGTCCACGCTAAAACTGTTCGAGTTAAACTCAACAACCGTCTGGCAAACTCCGTCTATGCTTATGGAGTCGCCTTCCACGGTTCCTTCCAGCGCTTTTTTTGCCCGAACAACAAGCCTTGCGGCATTTCCATGCCGTTCAAACGAGGCAATTTCTCCTGTTTCTTCAACAATTCCGGTAAACATTCCGGCCTCCATATTTTTATGGCGCACCCCGCCAGCCGGCGGGGACGGGCTATCCGCTCCAATTTCGCTGTTTGTGAACAAACAGCGAAATTCCGCTTCTATCCCTTGCGCGGTTCACATTCAATAAGTATATCTGTACCGCTTCGCCTGGCCACAAGAGGGCCAAGTTCTATTCCTTCGCTAACCAGCCGCGGCGCAAAACCGGAAACCGCTCCAAAATGCCCGCCCAAAATAAGCGGCGCAAAAAATACCGAAAGCCTGTCCCAAAGCGCTTCCCGCAGGAAGGAGCCGGCTACAGCCGCGCCGCCTTCAACAAGCACGGAACGCACTCCGCGTCCGGCAAGATTTTTCAAAACTTCGGCAAGCGGCAGCCCGTTTTTTTGCCTTTCAAGTTCAACAAGCTCCGCGCCAAGAGCCAAAAGCCTTTCGCGTTTTGCCGCGTCAGAGTTATGCGCGCAAAAAACAATAACTTTTCCGCCCTTCTCCCCTGCGCCAAGTATTTTGGCATCCTCTTTTATGGAAAGCCGTGAATCAAGCAAAACACGCAAGGGCTGCCGCGCCTTAAAGCCGCGTTTAACAAGCCGCACGCTAAGCTCCGGGTCGTCTGCGGCAAGGCAGCCTGAGCCAACGAGTACCGCGTCGTAAAAGCTCCTCCAGCGGTGCGTTTGTTTTCTTGAGGTTTCGCAGGAAATCCAGCGGGAATCACCGGAGGCGGCGGCTATGCGGCCGTCAATACTTGACGCCAGCTTTATATGCACAAATGGCCTTCCAAGCCGCCAAAATGTACGAAACCCGCGGTTAAGTTCTTCTTCGGCTTCCGCTAAAAGTCCTGTTTCCACAGAAATTCCGGCGTTTTTAAGCGCCCTTACCCCTCCGCCGTTTACACGCGGGTTAGGGTCCAGCGCCGCGATAAACACATTTTTAACGCCGTTTTCTATAATAAGCCCTGTACAGGGGCGGCGGTGTTTATCCGGCGCTTCAAACGAACACGGTTCCAGTGTGCAGTAAAGCGCCGCGCCTGAAGGACTTTCTCCGCGCGCCTTCGCGTCAAGCAGAGCCGCTTCTTCGGCATGAATACCGCCGTACTGTTTGTGCCAGCCTTCTCCAATAATGCGGCCTTCCCGGACGAGCAAAGCGCCTACCATAGGGTTAGGTGACGTTCGCCCCGCGCCCAGTTTTGCAAGCGCAAATGCGCGTTTCATGCAACGCAAATCAAAGTTACTGCTCATAAAACCAGGCTTTACGTTCAAAGGCCAAAAATAATTTATGGACAAGCCAAAAAACCTAACAAAATATAGCGGCAAAGTGCCGTTAAGTCAAGATTGCGCATTGAGCAAAAAAATTCCGCAGAAAATGGCTGTAGACCGCAAAACCGCGCAAGCGACCGTATAAAAAATATCTTGACAAAAGGACGCTGCGCACGGTATTATCACTATAATTCCTATCGGAATAATAAACAAACACAAGAGGTTTTTATGAAAATTATCGACATTACGCGCAATGTACAGGAGGCG
>JAIRPU010000040.1 GCA_031256815.1 Spirochaetaceae bacterium | reverse complement strand
CGCAGGCTGCCGCCGCAGGCGGCAGCTATACTTCAACTATTGTCCATCGGATTTCAGCTTCCGGTAGAGGCCGGCGGCGCACGTCCACCTCACGCCAACACCCGCGCCGCTTCATAATTTTTCTCTAATTCTGAATTGCTTTTGCAGCCCTTTGGCTTACCGCATGGCCTCCAGCCGCGCAAGCGCGGTCGCCTCTCCGGTAAAACTGCTGTATCTGCCAGACGGCGCATAAGATTTCAGAAACGCACAGACGGCTTGACATTCCTGTATTCTGTAATTAGACTTCTAATTTAAAGGCGGCGTAGCTCAGTTGGCAGAGCAAACGGCTCATATCCGTTCTGTCGTAGGTTCAATCCCTACCGCCGCTAAAAACACAGGCCGTAAAACAAGGTTAAAGCCCGCTTAAGGGCAGGCCAAAAGCCATTTATGGACGGTTTAAATGGAAAGATTTTATCAAGCGCGAGTTTATGTTTTTCCGATAATATAACAGATGTCTTCAACCCTAATAGAATTAATAAAACAGGTTCTCCTCTCATGGCAGGTTATATTCATTACAATAGCATTTTTTTTCTGGTGTTTTGTACTTTCTCTTGCGGTTTCGCCGCGAACTATGCCTGCGGCAAAAAAAACAGTAAAAACACGTAAATTAAAACGGCCAAAAAACAAAGCGCCTGAAGTACCGGCTGATGTCGACGCCGGCGGACTCGGACTTGGTGATTAACCAATAGGGCTGAAAAAATGGATGTTTTACGGTTTAGTTTTAACGCGGTTTCTCCGCTTTTTTTTGTAATTTTTCTTGGCTGGTTTATAAGACGGCGCGGACTTGTTCATGAAAATGAAATTTCGTTTTTAAATACTCTTTGCTTTAAATATCTTTTGCCTGTATACATTTTTAGCAGCGTACAGAATGTTGATTTATCGCATGAATTTAATATGCGAATGTTTGTTGTGTTTTTTGCGGACATTACAATTATTCTTTTGTTAAGCATGGTTATATTCCGCATTGCAATTAAAGATGAAGAAAAACGCTGCATTTATATTGTCAATTCCTACCGTTCAAATAATTTAATTTACGCGCTGCCGCTTGCGGTTAATCTTTTTGGAGAGGCCGGATTAAAATCTGCCGCAATGCTTGTTCCTTTTACCATAATTTCTTTTAATTTATATTCAGTTATTGTTATGGTACATTATGCCGGTAAACGTGATAAAACAAAAAATAAAGACGCAGCAGCTAAAGATGAATTAAAAAAAACACTTATGGAAATAATTAAAAATCCGCTTATTATAGGCTCTTTTACAGGAGTATTAATTGGATTAAGCGGATTAAAACTGCCTGTGTTTTTTACAAAAGGATTAAATTCAATTGGAATTATGGCCTCTCCGCTTTCGCTTTTAATGCTTGGAACTCAAATAGATTTATCATCGTTAAAAACAGATGTAAAACATTCTGTTTTCTCGTGCCTTGTGCGTCTTGTTATTTGTCCGCTGCTCACAACTCCGGCGTTTATTATGCTTGGGTTTCGCGGGCCTGATCTTAGCACACTTGCAATAGCATCTGCCGCGCCATGCGCAATCGCAACTTTTATTATGTCGCGGAATTACCGCATTGCCCCTCAATTTGCCGCGCAAACCGTATATCTTTCTACTGCGCTTTCCATGATTACCATTTTTATATTAATTTCTGTATTGCGCGCGCTTAATTTTATGTAACAGCGGATTTATAATGATTAAAATAACTTTTTGTTTTATTATGCGCTTACCAGCGCACTTTATATTTTTTAAAGAACCGCGCTTCGGCACGGAACCGTTCTTCTATTGAATTTCCTGTTGATTCAATTTCCCGCTTTAATTTTCCAAACGGCGCAAAGTTCATCCAAAAACCGGTTAAAATTACAATAAACGCGCAAAAACAAAGCGCGGTACCGTAAGGGTATTCAAAAAAACGTTCCCAAAACGCGCCGCGTTCATCTTCGCGCGAAAACGCGGCGGAGGCCCGTTTGTTACGAAATATCAGTACTCCTTTTTTTTCTGTATCCAGCGCGCCAGAAAGATTCCAGCCAAGCGCGGCGTTGTTTTCCATATCTTTTAGCATATTTGACCACTGCATAAAAAACGGAATACCAGAAACGGTAAGCGTTCCTTTTCCGTGCGGAACAGTTATTAAAAATGACTGCCCTGTGTCTGTTTTAAAAAAAACATCAGTATCCAAATCCGCATTTAAATCGTCTTCCGGCTCTGAATATTCATCTTCTTCTTCATAAAAAGGAACAAAAAGTCTGTATTCTATATTGAATTCAGAGAGGAAGTTTTTTAGTTCTTCATTTCCTTCATCATCAATAAAAATTATTATATTTGCGCCCTCTTCAATGTGCCGCCGTAAAACGGCATATTCATTCCAGTTAAAAGAAGAAGACCATATAAGTATGGTTTTAATTTCGCTTTTTTCAATATCTGCGGCGCTGCCAAATTCAAAATAATTTACATGATGCCCTTCCGCTTCAAGCCAGTGTTCAAGCGCAAGATACAAATTACGCTTTGCCGCTTCTTTAGGCATGGTGTTTTTTTTTGTTTTACGGATTTCAAAAAGCGAAAAAAACGCAGCGCTTATTATAAACGCGATAATAACACCAATAAAGAATTTAAATAATTTATTGCTTTTTAAATTAATATTCATGCCGCAGATCCCACGGCGCTGCGCGCAATTAAACTTTCGCAAAATGCGGCGCTTTCTTCAAAATTAAACGAGGTATTTTTGTGCTGCATATATGCAAATGCTATGCGCGCCTCCACCAAAACAGAAAAAGAAGCTTCTATTTCCGGTAAAATCTTTTTTAAAATATCCAGCGCTTCGGTTTCTGTAGCGTCCTCTGAAATATTAACGCCATTTTCTTTTAATGCGGCAACCGAGGCGGCAAACAGCAATGTCCATGCAACACGGAGACTGCCTTCCAAAAACGCGCTGCGCGCAAGCGCAATAATATCCTGCGGCGCCGTCCTGTCCTTAATTAAAACGGTTTTTGAACCGCTGTTTTTTAAGCGTGAAAAAAACGCAGGCTTAAATTTTTGCGCAAAAATTACCGTAAAAATAATCAGCGCCGCAACCAAAAACGCCGCGGCTATACGCAAAAAACGCGCTAAAAATTCACGCAATAAAGAATCAATCCACTGTTTACCGGTTTCGTTTTTTCCTTCATTGCCTTTGTCCCGCAGATGAAGTTCCCAGCTTTCTGTTTGCGCGCCAAAATCATCGTTTTGCAGCACTTCTTTAAGGCTTTCCTCCGGGAAATCGCCGCTGAACAGAGGCGCAGCGTTAAACATTATCAGCATGGCCGGTATAACAAAAAAAAATCTTTTAATAAAAATGTGTTTATGCATCATTTTTTACTGTGACGGTTAAGATAAAGTTTGTAAATTTGGTATAGATACATATCCATTATAAGCTCTTGCTGCCGTGAATTTGCGCGTATGGCAATGTCGTATTCAGCGGTAATTGCAAGCATGGCATCGGCGGCAGCATCGCCATAGGCGCGGCGCGCCGCATAATAATCTTTTTTACCAAGCGTACTAATCCCAATTTTTTTTAATTCAAAATCGCTGTCAGCTCCGCGGGCGGCAAGCTCGCAATAATCGCGCAGCTTGCGGAAAGCCGGCGCCAAAAAACCAAAAATCATCTGAGGCTCTGTCTTTGAAGCAAACAGCGCGCGCGCAACACTTATGCTTCGCGCAAAATCCGCACCGGCTATTGCGGAAAAAAGCGAAAATACGGTTTCCTGTTTGCTGTGAACAAGCAGCTGTTCAATTATCTGCGTGTTAATTGTATTTGAGCCTTTGCTTTTAACATAAAGCGCTATTTTTGAACATTCCTGCCTTAGGGCATCTGTATTATTTTCGATGTATTCAAGTATCAAACTTACCGCTTCACTTTCTATTACGCAGCCGGCTTGTTTAAAAAAACGTTCTAAATATTGAGTTTTTTTTTCTTCAAACAGCTCCCAAAATATTTTTTTATTTTCGCCGGTAAAACATTTTTCCAGAGCATTTTCTATTTTTGTTTGTTCGGAAATAAAAAAAACAGCGTCTCCGTCTCCAGGTGATTTTATATAAGCGGCAAGCGAAGCAACTTCATCTTTTTTTTTAATAAGCTCCGCGTTCTTTACAAATATCATACGGCAGGACGAAAACAAAGAACCGTTAAGGGCGAATGAAACAACTTCCGAAACATCAGATTCACCTATATAAAAAGAAGTTTCTTCCGGCGCTTCGCCGTATTCTTTTTTTAAACGGGTTCTTACCGCGTCTATGGCCTCTTTTTTTTCACCGAGTTCAGGCCCCAAAAAACAATAGCATAAGCCTTTTGACATTATTAGCTGTAGGAACGGTAAACGCCGGAAAGCCGGCCTAAAATACAAACATTCATACAATAAATCGGCTGATACGCCGGGTTTTCTGACTGCAGTTTTATGCGGTGCGACTGTTTGTAAAAACGTTTAATTGCGCGGCCGCCATCGTCAAACTCAACAACCACAATATCGCCATTTCGCGCCGTTTCGCGTTTTTCTATAATCACTATGTCGCCGTCCAAAACGCCAATGCCATCCATTGAATCGCCGCATACTTTAAGCGCAAAATATTTATTATTTTTTTTTAACATGGACTCGTGTATTCTAAGTGAACCTGTAAAGTTTTTTTCAGGAAAAATATGCTTACCGGCGGCAACTTCGCCTAAAACAGGAACATCAATAAAATCGGTTGGTTCTTTGTCTTTTACTATTTCTATGGTGCGTGAACCGCGGGACATCTTTATAATATGTTTTTTTTTTAGCGCGCTAACATGGTCATACGCCGCTTTTGAAGAAAAATCAAACGAACCTGCAATCTCGCGTATTGTCGGCGGGAATTTATGTTCGTTTATATAACATTCAATATAGGCAAGAACCTTTTCCTGTTTGGGAGTTAAAAGTTTCATTCATCCTCCATTTTTGTATTATACATTACGCCGGATAATTTTGTCAATATTAAGCATTGCAATATAACTAAAGCGCGTAACTTCAAAATCCGAAAATCAAAGTGCAGCTACTATAAAATAATATGTATTCGTAAACGGAGGGGTTTATGTCACAGTTAAGCGCGCAAATTTTGGCGCAGGCGAGCTTTAGCGCAAAGGCAAACATGAATAACAGAACCACACTGCCGGTTCCGCCGGCAAGTTATATTTACGCTCATTTTAAACATGTCTCCGGTACACCCGCGCCCGAAGGCGTAAGCGGAGTTGCCGTAGCTAAACTTAAACTTCTTGACAGCATAATAGAAAGAATTTCGCAGCAGGGACTTCCAAAAACAAAAAAAGAAATACCTTATAAAAAAAAAGAGGAAGCGCCGGCAGGCGCTCTGCTGGATATTGCAGCCTAACTTTAATACGCGATCAAATTATGAGCGCAGCATATAGCCGCGCCAAGCGCATCTGCGGCATGGTCAGGGCGCGGAGGCGAATCCAATCCCAGTATTAAACGCACCATCTCCTGAACCTGGTGTTTTTCCGCGCTTCCCGTTCCGGTTATGGCCATTTTTATTTCATTTGGACTGTATTCAAATACAGGCAGTTCCGCCTGGGCAAGCGCAAGAAAGAGAACGCCGCGCGCTTCTCCAACAGGCATTGCCGTTTTTGAATTTTTTGCAAAGTATAGTTTTTCGATTGCGCCTGCGCGCGGACGCCAATGATTTAATACCTTTGAAATTTCATTATGAACCACCAAAAGGCGGCGGGCGTGTTCCATGCCGGCATCGGTAACAATTACGCCATACTCCAAAACCCTTAATCTGCCGCCGGTTTTTTCTACAAGCCCCCAGCCGGATTTTGCAAGACCAGGGTCTATGCCAATAATACGATTTGTATTCAGCTTTAAGCTCCTGTATTTTGCCAGTGAGAAAGAGAATCCAGCATAAAACGGTGAACATCAGTTTCGTAAACATCCCGCAGCACAGATTCGCTTAAAACATCATGCGGTTTTCCATGCGCGGCAATAAGTCCGGAACGCATAACAAGCGCGGTATCGGCAAAGTTTTGTACAAGATTTAAATCATGCAGTACAACCAAAGCGGTTGTTTTGTTTTCGCGCACCCATTGTTTTAAAAAACACAAAAGTTCAAGCTGGTATTTTAAGTCAAGATGATTTGTAGGTTCGTCAAGTAAAATTAAACGCGGTGTTTGAGCCAGCGCGCGCGCCAGAAAAACTCTTTGAAGCTGCCCGCCTGAGAGTTCCGCTATGGAGCGGTTTTCAAACCCGCCAAGTCCAAGTTGTTCAATAACGGAGTTTATAATTTCTTCGTCTGTTTTGGATAACGAATGAAATATTCCGTTTGCAAAAGCATAGCGTCCAAGCGAAACTGTAGTGCGTACCGAATATGGAAAATAAAGCTCCTGTGATTGCCCAAGAAACGCCGCTTTTTTAGCCAGCGCCTTACGGCTCAATGCGGGGAGCGCAAGCCCTTCGATAAAAACATCACCGCGAAAAGGCAAAAGTTTTAACAGTGTTTTTAAAAGCGTACTCTTGCCGCAGCCATTTGGCCCGACAATACAGAGCAATTCGCCATGCGAAACACTAAGGTTAATATCTCTGATAACATCCGCGCCGCCGTAGCCGGCCGAAAGATTTTTTACCAAAAGCATATTGCGATTATAACCGGAAACAACACGCGGGTTAAGCCTGCGCAAAACGCTTCTTGACACCGGATGAATATTGCGTCATTATAAAATTACCATTTCGTATTTAGCGGCGCTTTGTTAAGGAGTTAAAAAGCGGCGCTATTGACAAAAAACAGATAATTTGATAGGAATGGGATTACAGGAGCTAGACTGGCTTAGGAGGCACGTTGGCGGATAGAGATTTACGGACAAATGAGCATATTCGGGTGCGTGAAGTTCGTTTAATAAAGGAATCGGGTGAACAAATGGTGCTTCCAACATTGGAAGCGCTTGTGCTTGCCCGTGAGCAAGGGCTTGATTTAGTGGAAGTTGCGCCTCAGGCGCAGCCTCCAGTTGTCAAGATTATGAATTACGGAAAATTTAAGTTCGAAAACGAAAAAAAGAACCGCGAAGCAAAGAAAAAACAAAAACAGCTCAAACTTAAAGAAATTCGTATGCAGCCTAAAATTGATGACCACGATCTTGATTTTAAATCCAAGCACGTCAGGGAATTTCTGTCGGAAGGTAATAAGGTTAAAGTTACCATTCGTTTTAGAGGGCGTGAACTCGCTCATACAGAACTTGGCAAAGTAGTGCTTGACAACGTGCTTGAACGGCTGGAAGGAGAGTATATCATCGACAAACCTGCACTTATGGAAGGCAAGTTTATGTCTATGATGTTAAGCCCTAAAAAAAATCAGAAAGAGCAGCCAAAGGAGGCGCTTATAAACTAACGGGACATTGTTCCGGTAATTTAAAGCGCTTTAATATTACTGTTAATTTTATAGGAGTACAGGATGCCTAAAATGAAGACGAGAAAAAGCGCCGCCAAGCGCTTTTCTTTTACAGGTACTGGCAAGGTTAAGTATAAAAAACAAAACCTGCGCCATATATTAACCAAGAAGTCAACGAAGCGTAAGCGGAATCTCCGCCACGCCGGTATTTTGGCAAGCGAAAACGTACCGGTGGTACGTAAAAAACTTTTGCCTTATGGATAAAAGGAGTAAAAAATGTCAAGAGCAATAGACGGATCAAAACGAAAATATCACCGTAAAAAAATTCTAAAACTGGCCAAAGGCTTTCGCGGCCGCCGCCATTCAAACTTTAAAACGGCAAAAGATGCTGTTGCAAAGTCGTTATCTTATGCTTACCGCGACAGGCGCGACCGAAAAGCGGATTTCCGCCGTATTTGGATTATACGCATTGGCGCGGCCTGCCGCCCCTTTGGACTTTCCTACTCCCGTTTTATATCAGGACTTTCTAAAGCTGGAATATTTATAAACCGCAAAGTGCTGGCAAAACTCGCGATTGAGGACGCCAAAGCATTCGAGGCGGTTGCGGAGCGCGCAAAATCGGCATTGGAGGCGTAAATGGTAACTATAGAACAAGTAAAACTTTTAGAGTCGCGTGTTATTAAGACAATCGAATTTGTTGACCATGTTACTGAAGAGAATTCCCTGCTTAAAAGCAAACTTGAATCCTGCCAAAAGCGCATAGACGAGCTGGAGGTTCTGATTCAGCGTTTTAAAGAAGACCAGGCAAAAATCGAAGACGGAATCGTTTCGGCATTGGATAGACTTAACAAATTTGAAGACGATATACGTTCCGATGACTCTAAATCCAAATCCGAATCCGTAACAGTAAAGCGCGATTCAAAAAATAACGAAAGCGCCGCGTCAAAAAAATCATCTGAAGCAGTCATTGAAGAAGGTTTTGTTCTTAAAGAAAAACCTTATAATCCTGATATAGAGGAAGACGAAAATGGAGATTCCAAAGAGGAACTCGAAATATTTTAAATATATATGCGCATAAAAACATATATTATAAAATTGGCTGCGGCTAACGGCTGTTTACCCGCAGACGCTGATTTATGTTTAATACATAATAAAAAGCGCCTGCCTGCGGCAAAACAAAGCCGGCGTTTGTTTTTTTGAGGCGCGTTATGTTAAAAACAGATTTTCGTATCGATGTGCTTGGAGCATCATTTTCGCTTACCGTAGATGAAGACCCTGTTTATTTACAAACAATTTTAAGCCGCTACCATACAGTAATAGAGAACACACAAAAAATCAGTAATTTTTCCGACCCTCTTAAAATTGCTGTTTTGGCTGGAATTCAGCTGTGCGATGAACTGGAAAAACTGCGCGCGCACGAACTTACAGGCGACAAAGTTGTAGAATCGATGAATGTTGAAAACACCCTTTTAAGTCTTATTGAGCGCATAGACAGCAGAATCCCAAACTAAAGCACTATGCCGGCGCGCCTGGCCGCGTGGCAATTTATGTTTACAGCGCATGGAAGCCCTGCAATATGAGCCGGCATTACTTCTATTGCTACAGAAAGGGCTGTAGTTCCCCCTCCGTAGCCTTGCGGCCCGATTCCCAGCGCATTAATTTTTTTTAGCAGGGTGTCTTCAATATCTCTATAAAACGGGTCTGAATTGCGCGTATCCAGTGGACGAAGCAGCGCTTTTTTTGCCAAAAGCGCTGCCTTATCAAAACTGCCCCCAATTCCTACGCCAACAACAACAGGCGGGCATGGATTTGCTCCGGCTTCTTTAACAACACCAATAACAAAATCTGTTATACCATCAAGCCCTGCTGCCGGATTAAGCATTGCTATACGTCCGCAATTTTCGCTTCCAAAACCTTTGGGCGCAATAGTTATTGAAAGATTGCTGCCGGAAACGATTTTTATGTCTATCATAGCCGGAGTGTTGTCGCCTGTGTTTTCGCGGCGCAAAGGGTCGCGGACAATAGAGGCGCGTAAAAAGCCATCGCGAAAGCCCTGGCGCACCCCTTCGTTAATTGCCTGTTCCAGGCCGCCTTCTATTTTTAGAGACTGCCCCAGTTCCACAAACACGCAAATAATGCCTGTATCCTGACAAATTGGAAGCATTTTTTCGCTTGCGCGTTCAAAATTTGAAATTATTTTATCAAGTGTTTCTTTTGCAAGCGGCCATTTTTCAGTTTCACGAGCCGCGCGCAGCGCCGTTTTAACATCAGAGGGCAGCTCCCTGTTAGCCTTGACGCACAACTCGCGTACCGCCTGAGTTACAGCAGCCGCATTTATTATCCGCATTATTGAAGCTTAAGTGTGGAAAGCGCAATTATGGCAAAAAGCCCGCCTAAAATCCAAAACCTGGTTACAACCTTTGTTTCCGCCCAGCCGGACATTTCAAAATGATGATGCAAAGGCGCCATTTTAAATATACGCTTTTTACGCAATTTAAACGAAACAACCTGAGCGATTACAGAGGCCGCTTCCAATACAAATACGCCGCCTATAATCAAAATAAGAATTTCTTTTTTTATTATAAGCGAAATAGTAGCGACAACCCCGCCAAGGGAAAGGCTTCCTACATCGCCCATAAACACATCGGCTGGGTGCGCGTTAAACCACAAAAACCCTACGCAGGCGCCAAGCGCGGCAAGACAAAAAACGGTGAGTTCGCCCGCCCCTGGTATGTAAGGAATGTTAAGATAGGCCGAATAGTCGGTCCGGCCAGAAATATAACAGAGAGCGGCAAGCGTGCCAAAAACAAACAAAAGCAGCCCTGTGGCAAGTCCATCCAGCCCGTCTGTCAGGTTTACCGCATTGCTTTCACCAACAAGAAGCAGCACGGCAAAAGGCACCCACCAAAACCCCATGTCTATTACAGGATTTTTAAAAAAGGGTATGTAAAGCACTGTGCTTCCCTCTCCGGAAAAGTAAAGCGCTAGTACTACAGCGATGGCTACAATAAACTGCCCGGCAAGTTTAGCCCAGGCGGGAAGCCCGTTGGAATTGCCGGCGCGAAGTTTTATATAATCGTCAACAAAACCAACTACGGCAAAACCCAAAAAAGCGGCGATAGTAAGCCACACTTTAAAACTTCGCAGATCCTGCCAAAAAAGCATCGCTATAATCACTGTTATTATTATAAGCAGCCCTCCCATGGTTGGGGTTCCGCCTTTTTTAAGATGAGTTGCAGGCCCGTCTCCGCGAATGGATTGCCCTATTTTAAAAACGCGAAGTTTTTCAATAAGCATACTGCCCAAAAGACAGCATAAAACAAGCGTGGTAAGCGCTGCGTAAGCGCTTCGTAAAGTTATGTATTGAACAACATTGAACGGCTTCCAGTATTTTACAAGTGGAAATAGAAATTCACGAAGCAAATTACCCTCACTCAATATCCTTTAATATCTCACGCAATTCAGGACTTGTAGTATAGTAATATTTTTCTAGCGACATCCTGTCGAGCCCGTCAAGTTCGTGACTGAGATAATGAATCCACATAGGTTCGTCATTAACAGAAAGATCGAAACGCCGGCACCAATAATCCGGTTGAATTGGCATTTGAGAGGGCGAATCGAAAAAATATTTGTAATCGTGTACCGCAATTTTTAAGTCTGAACGCGGTATTCCTTTTTCTATAATTATATTTGCAAGATAATTCAATGTGCGTCCTGTATCAAAAATATCGTCAATAAGAAGAACTTTATCGCCCATACGAAGATGGTCTGGAGAGTATGTCCAGCCGTCAACACGAACAAAATTTTCTGATGTACCGACTCCGGTATAGGAACGCGCCACAACCGCCGCGTAGTAAACAGGCCTGCCCTCTTTGCGGAAGAATTTAAAATATTCGCTTATTGAATTGCCAAGATAAGCTCCCCCGCGCAATGAAACATAAATTACATCAGGAATAAAACCATCCTGTTGGATTTTATGCGCCAGCTTTAGCGCATTGTTACGGACAATTTCGTATGGAAGAAATTCTTTTTTCATTATATTCCTCTGCCGCCATTCTATACTACTTTTATTTTTCATACTAGTATCGTGCAGACAAAATTCCGCTTAAACGCCGCACAAAACTAAGCTTCTGCGGCAGCCGTACCAACGCTTGACTTTTTTTTTACCGGTGTTATACTTGTTAAACTATGAACTTAAAAAAGCTTTTAACGAAAGAAACTATTTGCCTTCACTTAAAAGGTAAGAGCAAAGAAGACATTATTAACGAGTTGCTGGATATATTACATTCGACAGGCAAGATTCGTGACAGGGAAGCCGCTTATACGGCGGTGATGGACCGCGAAAAAAAGATGTCTACGGGCATGAAGCACGGCATCGCAATTCCACATGGCAAGACTGCTTCGGTAGACGATTTGGTCGCGTGTATTGGCGTTTCCGATTCGCCTGTTGATTTTGACTCGCTTGACGGCGAACCCTGCCGTATTTTTATTATGACGCTTTCGACTTTAGAAAAGACCGGCCCTCACCTGCAATTTCTTGCGGAAATCAGCCTGCTTTTTAAAAGTTCGGAAAAACGCGCCGAAATTCTAAAAGCGGCCCAGCCGGAGGAAGTTTTGCGGATACTTTCCGACTAATGTTTGATGTTTTAATGCAGACATACCACCGTTTGCCGGTGAGTTTTGTCTATGGGAACGGCGCTTTGCTTACAGGCAACGACGGCCGTGAATATCTTGATTTTACATCAGGCATTGCGGTTAATTGCCTTGGGCACAATCACCCTGAGCTGGTTGCGGCTATACAGGAACAGGCTGCTAAACTTATTCATGTTAGCAATTATTATCAAAGTGATATAAGCGGTCTGTTTGCCGGACGCCTCGCGCTTTTAAGCGGAATGAGGCGGGTGTTTTTTTGCAATTCCGGCGCGGAAGCAAATGAAGGCGCAATAAAAATTGCCCGTAAATACTCATTTAAAAAATACGGGAACGGAAGGCATAAAATAATTACGCTTAAAGGGAGCTTTCACGGGCGCACGGTTACAACCCTTGCCGCTACAGGGCAGGAGCGTTTTCATACTAACTTTGGGCCTTTTACAGAAGGTTTTACGTATATTCCGCCAAACGATATTCGCGCTCTGGAAGAAGCGCTAGACGGCTCTGTTGCAGGATTTTTTGTTGAACCGGTTCAATGCGAAAGCGGTGTTAATCCTTTGTCGGACGTTTACCTTAAAAGGGCGGCGGAACTTTGCGAAGAACAGGACGTGCTTTTTATGGTTGACGAAGTACAAACAGGTATGGGGCGGACAGGAAAATTTTTTTGCTGCTCTCATGCGGGAGTTAAGCCGGATATAGCGACGCTTGCCAAAGGGCTTGCCGGTGGAATTCCGGCAGGCGCGGTACTGGCCGGTGAAAAGACCTGCGATGTGCTTGAACCTGGCGACCATGGCAGCACTTTTGGCGGAAACGCGCTTGCCGCCGCCGCCGGTAATGTAGTGCTGCAAAAACTTAACAGCGAAGGTTTTATGGCGGAAATTGCCGCGCTTGGGAATCATTTAATCAATAGATTAAAAGAGCTTGATAACGAAAAAATAACCCAAATTCGCGGCCGCGGACTAATTGCCGCATGTGATATAAAAGTTGACGCATGGCCTGTTCTTGAACGTTTGCTTGGTTCCCTGGGGCCAGGCGGACGCGGACTTTTACTGCTTTCCGCAGGGCAAAAAACGCTGCGTTTTTTACCGCCATACATTATAAGCCGTGAGCAAATAGACGAAGGAATAGCCCATCTTGATAAAGCGCTAAAAACTACAGCTTAACGGTTAATTTATGACGCTAAAAAGACAGAATGCACTTTCCCAAGCTTGAAAAACACAGATTTAATTCTTAATTTGAAGACTGCAAACACATTCTGCAAAACTTATATAAGGTTATAGACAAAAACCTAGTTTTCTGATATGAATTCTGTATATTAATTATTATTTAGGAAGGATTGTTATGAAACAACTAATCTTTAGATTGATGGCTGCAATGTTTTTAATGGCATTTGCCGCTTCGTGCCAAAAAAAAGACGGTCTTGAGCTTGCCATTGGCGCTACTCCGCAGCCTCACGCGGAAATTTTAAATTTTATCAAGAGCGATTTTGAGGCAAAGGGTTTTAAACTCAAAATAGTTGAATTTACCGACTATGTAGCTCCGAATTCCGCGCTTATTGACGGCAGTATCGACGCGAATTTCTTTCAGCATATACCTTATCTGGAAGAACGTGTGGAATGGGTCGAAAACCTGGTAAGCGTATTTGGCGTTCATGTTGAGCCTTTTGCGCTTTACTCACTTAAATATAAAACTATTGACGAACTGCCGAATGGTACATTAATTGCAATTCCAAACGACCCTACGAATGGCGGAAGGGCAATGCTGCTTTTGGAAGAGAACGGCCTTGTAAAACTAAAACCCAATGCCGGGCTTGCCGCTACTGAACATGATATAATAGAAAATCCGCGTGAATTTAATTTTGTCGCAATGGAAGCGGCTGCGCTGCCCTCCGGACTGCGCGATGTTGGCGCGGCTTGTATAAACGGCAATTTTGCTTTGCAGGCGGGATTTAATACGAAAAAAGATTCGCTTATTATCGAAGGCGCGGCTTCTCCCTATGTAAATATTGTCGTTGTAAGGAAAGGTAATGAAAATGACCCCCGCATTACCGCATTAAAAGAAATTATGCTTAGTCCGAAAACACGCGATTTTATAAATAAAACATGGACGGACGGCAGCGTTATCCCAGTTTTTTAAAGTGGAAATTCCTTGTTACCCTGATTTCTCGCCGCTTGCTTTTGAGCACGGCGAGGCATTAAAGCTGCCGCTTGCTTCCGCGCCGGATGGAGTATCTGAATTTACTTTCGCCAATTTGTATTTATTCCGGCAACGGTACAATTATAGAATTTGTTTTGCAGATGGGAATCCGGTAATCCTGGGTGAGCGTGAATCCAAAACTTTTTTTATGACGCCGCTTCCTGTTCCGGCGAAAATACTGGAAGAGCTTATAAACAAGTATGATTACTGGAAAAATATTCCTGAATCTGTTTTATCAGAACAGGAAGAGTTAATTAAATCAATTAAAATTGATATTACCGAAGACCGCGATAATTTTGACTACCTTTATTTAAGCGAAGATTTGGCAAAGCTTTCCGGCAAAAAGTTTCATAAAAAACGTAATTTAGTAAACGCTTTTATGCTTTCGTATAACAGCCACGAGGTTAAACCGCTTGACGCAGATTTAATTCCGCAATGTTTTTACATACTTGACCGCTGGCGCGAAAGCAAACACGATGAAGGAGATTATATTGCTTCAAAAGAAGCGCTTTCTCTTTATCCTAAGCTTGCACAGGAAGGGGCGGTTTTTTATGTAAACGAACGTCCGGCAGGTTATTGTTTTGGAGAAAGCACCGCGCAGGGGAAGATATTTGCGCTTCATTTTGAAAAAGCGATAGAAGAGTATAAAGGGATATATCAATACATAAACCAGCGTTTTGCAGAAATTTTAAGTAAAAAATACCTTTACATTAACCGTGAACAGGATTTAGGCGATGAAGGGCTGCGTCAGGCAAAAATGACATACAGGCCGACGGGCTTTGTAAAAAAATATATTGGAACAAAACTCCGTTAAAAATTGAAAATTTGGAAGGCAATTAGGAAGATAATAAGGAAGATAATAAAAATCTTATAGATTTTTATTATCTTTTGTTCCCGCGCTGCGAAGCGGCGCGGGGGCGTTTCGACT
>JAIRPU010000127.1 GCA_031256815.1 Spirochaetaceae bacterium | reverse complement strand
ACATGTGTCTGTTGGCCGCGCCGTTGTGCAGGCCGGCGGTTATTTATGCCCGTCCCCACCGCGGTGAACGGGGGGGGGGGGGAATTAAATACCGGGTTTGAATTTGGATTTCTCATTAGGGTTTAAGTTTAACAGCTTACGCTAAAAATGTCAAATCCGCGCATTGTTTTTAAACAGCGGCAAAGCGCGCCTGCGGCCGCGCTACGCGCGGTTGGCCGATAGGCCCCGCAAAAGCACAGAGTGCGTTTGCGGGGTGTGGACGCAGGCTGGTGTATACTTTGCCGGCAAAGCATACACCGGCTCCCACATAAGGCCTGCGTGCCCGCCGCAGGCGGCCGCGGAGGCAACGGCAGCAGCCCGCAAAGCGGGCTGCCTCTACCGGCAAGCTGGCGAAACCGCGTGCGGTTTCGCCAGCCGTACGCCGCCACACCGCGCCTGCGGTGTGGCGGCCGTTGTTCCGCGGCCGGCGCTACGCGCAGGCCGCGGCTGGCGCTAAAGCCCCGCGAAGCCGCGGTCGTGCCGTTTCGCGGGCTGCCGGAGCAGCCTCGGCTGCTCCGGTATTATAACTTTCCGCTGCGAAGTTCCAAAAGTTTTATTCGTTTTAGAACTATAAAAAATCCAATGGAAAGAGGAATTAGCGCGCCGGCAAAGGCAAGCGGGCTTGCAAAACAAAGCCCTGTGTATCCAAAATATCGCGTTAATACAAGCGCGGCAAAACCTCTCATAAAAAGTTCAAAAATACCGGAAATTGTAGGAATTATCGCATTGCCAATCCCTTGAACAACCTGACGGCAGGTGTAAAGCAGCGCAAGCAGCACAAAAAACGCCCCAAGAATGATAAGATATTTATGGGCAAGCGCTACCGCTACCGCGTTATCTTTTAAAAAGATTCTGGAAATAGAATCTCCTGATATTATAAACACAACTCCCATTAAAACCGTAAACGCAGAGGAGATAAGGCAGCCTTGCGCCGCGCCTGTACGGATGCGTGAATATTTTTTTGCGCCATAATTTTGCGCGGTAAAAGTTGTAAGCGCCTGCCCGTAGGAAGCAAGCGGCATTCCCGCAAATTGGTCTATTCTTTGCCCGATGTTAAACGCCGCTACAGCCTCATATCCAAGCCCGTTAAGCGAAAATGTTACGGCAACAGCGCCTATCGCTATTATACTCCACTGAAAGCCCACAGGCAGCGCTATTTTTAGATGCTCAATATATTCGGAAACGGGGAGTTTCCAGTCGGCGCGGGTAATGCGCAGCATTGGCAAATTTTTATATATAGAGGGTATGCACAAAAGGCCGGAAACAAGCTGCGCTATAATTGTGGCAAGCCCGGCGCCAATAACGCCCATTCCCAAAAAACCAATAAAAAAATAATCCAACGCAACATTTATAACACATGCCAAAATAAGATAGTAAAGCGGAGTTTTTGAATCGCCTACCGCCCGCATTACATTTGATAAAAGATTGAACAGCAGCACCGTTGGCATTCCCCAAAGCAGCATAACAAAATAATTGTATGAACCTTCGAAAATTTCAGGCGGCGTGTTTAACAGCACAAGCAGAGGACGCAGAACGCTTATGCTTATTATCATCAATACAACCGCGATAAAAGCGCATATTATTATCGATGCTGTAAAACTCCTTCTAACGCCTTCCGAATCTGCCGCCCCATAACGCTGCGCGGTAATTATTGAAGCGCCGGAAGTAACGCCTATTAAAAAACCGAGTACAAGAAACTGGAGGCTGCCCGTGCTGGTTATAGCTGCAAGCCCCGCAATGCCGATTTCCTGGCTTACCACAAATGCGTCCGCCATGCTGTAAAGCTGTTGAAATACGTTGCCTATAACAAGCGGAATAGCAAACGCTAAAATAACAAGTCCTGGTGTTCCAGATGTGAGATTTTTACCCATTTAATTATTTTTAATGCGCTAGGGACGGGCAGGAACAGCGTCAAAAAGGCTTAGTTCCGGTTTTTCGCCCTCTCCGTCCTGCGTCCCGTTCATAAGAATTTCTATGCGGCTTTCTACTTTTTCAAGGTCTTTTTCAAGTCCATTGGCGAGTTTTATCCCTTCTTCAAATGCCATAAGCGCTTCATCAAGAGGGATGCTGCTGTCGCGAACTTTTTCTCCTAAACTTTCGAGCTTTTCAAGCCGTTCTTCAAAGTTTTTCATTATTATTGTTTAAGCCTAACAGCAAATAAACTTTATGTCAATGCGCATATCAATAGTGTGTAAAAAACCTTATATCATTGCAGGCCGTAATTATAAATATAAATGCTGTTGACACGTATAATCACCTTGAATATAAACCGGTCTTGCGTTAGTATTATTAATATGCCTTTTACACTTTATAATACGCTTACGCGGTCAGAATCTGTTTTTAAGAGCCTTACGCCGGGAAAAGCCGGTTTTTATGGCTGCGGCCCTACTGTTTATAATTACGCGCATATTGGTAATCTCCGCGCTTATGTAACCCACGATGTCCTTGTACGCGCGCTTAGAAGGCGCGGTTACGATGTTACCCATGTTATGAACATAACCGACGTTGGGCATCTCTCCGGCGATAACGACGAAGGCGACGATAAAATGCTAAAAAGCGCTGCCGAACGCGGCAAGAGCGTACTGGAAGTAGCCGCTTTTTATACACGCGCATTTTTTAACGACACAGACAGGCTTAACATAATCCGTCCAAATGTCGTTTGCAGGGCGACAGAGCATATCGAAGACATGATAGCGCTAATAAAGCGAATAGAGGCGGCGGGCTGCGTTTACAGCGCGGGCGGTAATCTTTATTTTGATATTTCAAAATTTCCTTATTACGGCGAGCTTGCCCGTCTTAAATTAGATGAATTAAAAGCCGGCGCAAGAACCGGATTAGACGGTAACAAACGAAATCCGCAAGACTTTGTGTTGTGGTTTACAAAAAGCAAATTCGAAGACCAGGCGCTTTTATGGGACAGTCCGTGGGGGAGGGGGTATCCTGGCTGGCATATAGAATGTTCCGCAATGAGTATTAAATATTTGGGCGAACAGTTTGATATTCATGCCGGCGGCATAGACCACATTCAAATTCATCATACCAACGAAATTGCGCAAAGCGAATCCGCTACCGGCAGGCATCCATGGGTGCAATTTTGGCTTCATAACGAGTTTTTGGTGTTGGACAGAGGCAAAATGTCCAAGTCGGCAGGCGGGTTTATAACTTTGCAAAATCTAGTTGATTCAGGTTTTGCTCCTCTGGACTACAGATACTTCCTGCTTGGAGCGCACTACCGCAGCCAGTTGCAGTTTTCAAATGAAAATTTGAGCGGCGCGCGCAATTCACGAAAATCACTTGTTCAAGCTTTACAGAGAGTTGCCGGAAATGCCGCTGCGTCTGAAGCGCCTCCTCCTGCCGGTTCAAAGGTGTTTGAATACATCGATGCTTTTGATGCGGCGTTAGACAGCGATCTTTCCACGCCAAGGGCGCTTGCCGTGTTATGGGGGCTTGTAAAAGACCAAACTGTTAAACCGGAAGATATGTTATGGGCGGTGTTTCAAATGGACACTGTTTTTGGATTGAGTCTGCGTGAAGCTTTGGCTCAGGCCGGTGAAGGCGCGGCTTTTTCGGACGCGGCGGAAATTGAAGCGGCGGTTGAAGAACGGGCGCAGGCTAAAAAAGCACGTGATTTTGCAAAAGCCGATTCGATACGCGCCGCTTTAAAAGATCGCGGTATTATTTTGGAAGATACTCCCAAAGGCACTGTTTGGCGCGTTCTTAATAATGTTTAATAGTATTTCCGGTGAGATTACCGCAAAAGCGCCCGGTTCGATCTGTATTGAAACAGGCGGTATCGAATGGGAAATTCTTATGCCCGCAAAGGATATTGGCGCATTGGGCGAGCCTCTGTCGCGCGCTAAGGTTTGGGTTTGGCTTTGCCACCGCGAAGATTCAATGACGCTTTATGGTTTTTCCAGCGAACGCCGTCGGGCAACTTTTTTTGAATTATTAAAAGTCGAAGGTATTGGTCCAAAAGCGGCGCTTAAAATATTGGGCGGAATTTCACAAGCTGAACTGGAACGCGCTTTGGAAGCGGGCGATGTGGCAAGGTTGGAGGCAGTGCCCGGACTTGGCAAAAAGACCGCGCAAAAAATGGTGCTAACCTTAAAAGGCAAGCTGGTGTTTGGCAAGGAGAATGGGACGGCGCTTGCTTCGCCCTGGGGCGAACTTGCCGATGCGCTTACCGGAATGGGCTACGAAAAACGCGCCGCTTTAGCCGCTCTGGAACGCGCCGCGCAGGATGCCGGCGTGTTTCCAGGCAGTCCGGAGGCCGAAACCCTTGTGTTTCGCAATGCAATCTTGCTTTTAAGCGGCGCGGTTTAGAAATTTGCACTTAACATTTGTTAAGTGCAAATTTCTAAATTTTTTGCAATTTTTTATTGTTTTGAGCTTGACAATAAAAGCGCATTTAGTATATGTTGCTAAAACCTGCAAAAAAGCAGGCGGCGGGAAGCCGCAGAGCTTGAAGCAGGGGAAATAAAGACGGTAAATTAATTTGCCTTATTTGTGTGTTATTTGTCAGAATCTCTGTGTATTCGTACACAGATGTTTAGGGAAGGGAATGGAAAAAAAGTCCTCGTTAATAACGAGGCAGCCATGAAGCGGAAAGAATTTTAATTCATTCTGCTTCAAGCGTATACGAGTTGCCATGCCTTGGCATGGCAAAACTCCGTCTGAAGTATATCAGGCGGACTCAAAATGGTATCTGGCGCCAGCAATGGCGTTAGAGAATATATCATGGAGAGTTTGATCCTGGCTCAGAACGAACGCTGGCGGCGCGTCTTAAGCATGCAAGTCGAGCGGCAATTATCAGCAATGGTAACTAGAGCGGCGGACTGGTGAGTAACGCGTGGGTGACCTACCCTTAGGTTGGGGATAGCCGCTAGAAATAGCGGGTAATACCGAATATTTTTGCTGTGCTTTGGCATAGCAAGGAAAGGAGCTTCGGCTTCGCCTGAGGATGGGCCCGCGTCCTATTAGCCTGTTGGTGGGGTAAAGGCCTACCAAAGCTATGATAGGTAGCCGGCCTGAGAGGGTGAACGGCCACATTGGGACTGAGATACGGCCCAAACTCCTACGGGAGGCAGCAGCTAAGAATATTCCGCAATGGACGAAAGTCTGACGGAGC
>JAIRPU010000126.1 GCA_031256815.1 Spirochaetaceae bacterium | reverse complement strand
GTGGGGGGGGGGGGATTTCCGTCGTTGTAGCCCGCGCCACAACAGCGCAGGCAGGCGCTGTTTGTATAGCTAAAATATAAGCCTATTACTGCTGTAAAATCTAAAGCCAACTGCCAGATATGCGATAGGCCCGCTTTTAAACATTGAAAACTTGCCTTCCGGCAGTCTGGATTTAATGGAATTAACCATCTCTTTTTCTATTTCCGTATTAAACTGGAATTCATAAGTAAATTGCAATCTTATATATAAATCTCCACTAATATAAAAATCCCCTATGTTAACAAAAAAGTCTGTGCCGGCGCCAAAATTTAATGAAATTATGTCATACAGATTAGGGGAGCTTAATACTCCTCTGCCCGAGCTTTCAACCTGGCCGTCCGGTGTATCCGTTGATCTTCCTGAAACAAAAATTGAATAATTAAGCCCTATAAGAGGGTAAATTTCAATAACATCCTCGTCTATTATGAATGGATACTTAATTTTAAAGCCCAAATTTAAAAAATTATATTCTGATTCATGTATAGGTTCATTTCCTGAATATTTGGAAAGAACAGATTTAAAGCCAAGATTAAACTCTATATATTGAACGTCAAAAAACGCGTAAAATCCCCATGGTGTAAATCTGGTATTCTTTAGGATGTTTATTTTTCGTCTGTCAGTTTCAAGCAGGACTATATCTGTCGCCGTAAGAAAAATATAGCCAATACTACCGCCAATACCTGCCGAAAAATCAAGCGCGTTTGCACAAAAAACCGCTGAGCCAAAAACAATAGAAAAAAATAACTTTTTCATTTGCCAGCACCACCCGCAAAAATATCAAACTTTCACCATTTTAAAAATTGAGTACATCTAAAACCCCATGTAAAAAAAACCTCACTTATATTATAAACCCCCCCCCCCCCCCACGTCAACAATTTTTTTTAAAAAAAGGCAAAATTCTTAAAAAAAGGAGAATATCCCAACAGGCGTTTTGCCGTTTCGTTATCGCCTGCCCCAAGCGCGGCGCGTATACGCGAAGAACTAACCGGAGCCCCGCCGTCCAGTACAGGCGGAACAATATTTGTTTCTATACCTAATTTTGAGCAAAAATTAACGATTTGTTCCGCTTTAAAACTGCCGCCATGACCGCATTTAAAATCTCTACCTATTACAAAAAGACGCATACAAGCGTTTTTGAACAGGGTTTCTATAAATACAGCGCCTTCCAGCAAACGAAATTCATTTGAAAAATCAACAAGAACAAGCGTTTCAACCTCAAGCGCAGACAGTAATTCTATTTTTTTTTCTAGTGTAATTATCTCTTCGGTGCGGCGCTCTGGAAACAACACGCAGCGCGGGTGTTCGCTGAATGTTACAATAACGCTCTGTAAATCACTCCGCGATTTAACGGCGTTAATTAACGCGCGGTGGCCGCGGTGTACCCCGTCAAAAACGCCGCAACTTACCGCGCTAGGTTTTGTAAACGGCGTTTTTTTAAGTTCACCCCAGCTTATTACTCTCATAAATTACAGGCAGAATACCCGTTCTAAAATGGAAATACACATTCATAAATTTTTCTTGCTATGGGCATTCTGCGCCCCATTCCAAACGCGCGCGCGGAAACTTTTAACACCGGAGGCGCCTGACGCCGTTTGAACTCTGAACGGGCAACCTGCTTTACAATATCCGCCGCCAGCGTTTTGTCAAAACCGCGCGCGGCAATTTCGGGGGCGCTTAGGTTTTCAAACAGATAAAGGCACAAAAGTTTATCCAAAAGGTCGTAAGGAGGAAGCGAATCTTCATCTTTTTGATTTGGACGAAGCTCTGCAGAAGGAGGCTTGTCTATAATCGCCTGCGGAATTATTTTTTTATTTTCACGTTTGTTTATATCACGGCAAAGCGCAAATACTTCAGTTTTAAACAGGTCGCCTATAGGGCAAAGCGCCCCGTTCATATCTCCGTATAAAGTACAGTAACCCATAGCAAGCTCGCTCTTGTTGCCTGTTGCCAAAAGCATGGAATTCCACTTGTTTGAAAAAGCCATTAAAAGCGAACCACGAATCCGCGCTTGTAAATTTTCTTCGGCAGTGTCAAATTCCTGGCCTTTAAAAACACCGGCAAGGGCATCCAAAAAAGCGGTAAATAAAGGCTCTATCGCTATAACTTCGTAACCGCATCCCAGGTTTTTTGCAAGCGCGGCGGCATCGTCTTTGGAACCCTGCGACGAAAATCTGGAAGGCATACTTATAGCGGTTACATTTTCCGCGCCTATTGCCTTAACAGCAAGATATGCCACAAGCGCCGAATCAATCCCTCCGGAAAGCCCCAAATGCGCTTTTTTGAAACCGCACTTGTTCATATATTCACGTATGCCCATTACAAGCGCGTCTTCGATTTCTTTTGTATCTGTTAAAGACAAAGGCGCGTTTTGAACGGAAGCCTCAGACACAGAGCGTCCGGTTTGTAATAAAACGCCGCCGGTTTGAAGGCTCTGTTCAGGCGACGCAGAAGAGAGTTCAACAGTTTTTACATCTCTTCCCGCTATGCTATATAACTCACCATGATTAAAATCTATCAGCAGCAAGTCTTCTTCAAAGGAATTTGCGCTTATAACATTGTTTTCCAAAAGGAAAAAAGAGCGTCCGTCAAAAATTATAGAGTCGTTTGCGCCAACCGCGTTTATATATGCTACAAGCAGATTTCCTCTATGAGCTATGCGCGAAGCAAGTTTAAGCCGCATGGAGTGTTTGTTGGCATAAAATGGTGAAGCAGAGGGAACGCAAAGAAACGTAATTCCGGCGTCCATAAGACGCCGCACAGGGTCTTCGGCATATTTTGTGCCTGGCGTTTCGGTTTCGCGCCAAACATCTTCGCAAATGGCAAAACCTATACGCTCGCCCATCCAGTCAAACAGATTCCAGCTTTTAGCGCTTTCAAAATTACGCGCTTCGTCAAACACGTCATAAGTTGGAAGCAGCGTCTTGGTTTGCTGAAAAACGAGGGTTCCTCCATATAAAATGCCATAGGCGTTTACAAGTGATTTACCCGCCGCCATTGTATTGCGGCTTACATAACCCACCGCGCAGGCAATGTCAGGCGGGAGGCCGTGCTGCAAAGAATGAAGCGCACGCTCGTTGTTTTCCACAAAAAAATCCTGGTCAAGTAAATCCATTGGCGGATAACCGCAGATGGCAAGTTCAGGAAAAAGTATAAGATGCGCGTCATGTTCTTCAAGCGCGCGCCGTGTAATGTCGATGATTTTTTGAACATTTCCATCAAAATCACCTACGGTCGAATTTATTTGAGCTATAGCTATACGCATTTTAATACAATAGCATATCCATAATTTATTCGCAATGGTTTTCGCATAACATTGTACTGTAGAATCGCGCTGCCCTTGCGTTGAAATTGCAGTTTAGTTATAGTAGTGCTATGCTTAAAGGGCGTAGTTTAATAGAACCGGAAGATTTTAGCGAAGATGAGCTTGAAGTTATTTTTAAGCTTGCCGCTGAAATTGAGGAAGGCGCGTCTTTTTTACGCGAAAGCTGCCGTGGGAAGCTGCTTGCCTCGCTTTTTTTTGAACCCAGTACAAGAACACGGCTGTCTTTTGAGGCGGCCATGCTCAGGCTTGGCGGTGGAACAATTGGTTTTGCAGAACCCGGTTCGTCTTCCGCAGCCAAAGGGGAAAGTATGGCTGATACGGTCCGCGTTGTTTCGTCCTATGCAGACGTTATTGTAATGCGAAGCCCAAAAGAAGGCGCGGCGCTGCTTGCCTCGCGTTATTCACAATCTCCCGTAATCAATGCCGGAGACGGCGGCCACCATCATCCAACACAGACCTTAACGGATTTGGGAACAATAAAAAAAATACGCGGCGGTTTTGAAGGGCTTACCGCCGGTTTTTGCGGCGATTTAAAATTCGGACGAACCGTACATTCGCTTACCAAAGCTCTTACAAGATATACTGGCGTGCGTTTTGTATTTATATCGCCAGGAGAGCTTTCTGTGCCAAATTATCTTCGTGATATGCTAAATAAAAAAAATATTGAGTATATGGAAACAGACCGCCTTGAAAAAGTTATAGGAGAGCTTGATATGCTTTATATGACGCGGGTTCAGCGGGAACGCTTCCTGAACGAAGAAGAATATTTAAGATTAAAAGACAGTTATATTCTTACTCTGGAAAAATTAAAACTTGCAAAAAAAGAAATGATGGTATTGCACCCGCTTCCGCGTTTAAACGAAATTGATATTGAAGTTGATGAAGATCCGCGCGCGGTTTATTTTAAACAGGCGGCATACGGTATGTTTGTGCGAATGGCGCTGCTTGCGTCTATACTTGGCGTAAGCGGAAATTAATTATGAATGGAATTCGCTGCGAAAACTGCCCGCACCGCTGCGTTATTCCGGAAGGCAGACCCGGGCGCTGCGCAGTACGCGAAAACAAAAACGGCGCCATTAATCTGCCATATTACGGATTTATTACGGCGTCCGCCATAGATCCGATAGAAAAAAAACCGCTCTATCATTTTCGTCCGGGCTCCAAAATTCCTTCGTTTGGATTTACCGGATGTAATTTAAATTGTCCATTTTGTCAAAACTATGCTATTTCAAAACACACAGATTGTGCCGGAGAATATATAAAAAGCGAAGCGCTTGTACGCTGCGTAGAAAAAACCGGTTTTCAGCAGATTGCATACACATACTCCGAACCACTTGTACATACAGAATTCGTCTGCGAATGCGCCGGTCTTGCGCGCGCCAAAGACATAGCAAATGTGCTTGTAACAAACGGCTGCTGCGAAAAGAATACTGCAGACGAGGTGCTGCGTTTTACAGACGCGGCAAATATAGACCTAAAATGTTTTAACGCCGAAAAATACAGTAATATTTTAGGCGGTAATTTTGAATCAACTTTAGCGTTTATAGAAAACGCTTTTTCACGCGGTGTGCATATAGAAGTTACAACGCTGGTTGTTACCGGTTTTAACGATAATATGGAAGAACTGCTTGAATGCGCCGGTTTTATAGCGTCTCTATCCGCGGAAATCCCATGGCATTTAAACGCGTATCATCCTGCGTATAAATATCATGAAGCGCCGCCGGATAAAAATCTTTTATTTGCGGCGCAAAAAAAAGCAAAAGAAAAATTGCGTTTTGTTTATTTGGGAAATATATAAGCTCTTAAAGAAGGATTGTATGTTAAAACACGAATTGGTAATTATGTCGACACGTTCAATGCGCTCTTACGCGGCCAGGGTTGTTGAGTATATGGCAAACTACAAGAGCATAAACGGCAGTAAAGGGGATATTAACGGAGTTTTTTCGTTACAGGTTGACCGCTTTGCAGACGGCGAAATGGAAGTGGCGCTTAATAGATCTGTTCGCGGACGTGATGTTGTGCTGTTTACAACCTGTGCCCGAAACGAAGCCAATATTGGCGTTGAAGAGGCAAAAATAGAGCTTTACCATACAATAGATGTTCTTTCACGCTCGCAGGCGCATAAAATAATTGTATTTGAACCTTATGTTTCATGCTCGCGCTCTGACCGTACCACACGGCGCAATTCAGTTGGAATATGGATTCATTTTAAAACACTAATATCTCTTGGCGCAAGGCATATCGTTACATATCAGCTCCATTCAGATAAATCAAAAACGATGCTTGACCCTGCCTTGTGCGTGTTTGATGATATACCAGGTTTTAATTTGCTTTCAAAATACATTTGCGATACTTCCATAAAAGATATTAAACAGCTGCAAAACGAAGTACACCGTGAATGGGCATTTTGTTCTGTAGACGCCGGCAGTGAAAATACAGCGCGAAATTTTGCAAACAGCTTTAGCGCCGGGCTCGTTATAGCGCATAAACAGCGCGATTATTCAAAAGCAAATACGGTGGAATCAATAAATATTCTTTCGGCAGAGCCTGTAGAAGGCAAAAAACTCTGGATAGTTGATGATATGATAGATACAGGCGCGTCTGTAGAACGTCTTGTCCGCGCGCTTGCCGAACGTAAACCCGCCGAAATAAATATTGTTGTTGTTCACGCGCTGCTTTCGCCACCGGCGCCTGAACGCATAGAAAATTTGTTCAATCAGGGGCTTTTAAACAGGCTTATTGTTTCCGATTCGGTTCATTTGCCGGAACAGATACTACGCCGCTGTGAACACATAGAACTTGTGCCGTCTACAAAACTTTCCGCAAATATAATCCGTACCATTGTTACAAAAGATTCAATGTCCGGACTGCGCGGGCGTTTTAATGCCGCAGAATACCTCTCAAGACCTGATCTTTTTTAAATACTCAAGCGCTTGCGGCGTTTGTTTTCAAACCTGAAGGCTAGTGTTTGCCGCAAAGCTCCTAAAGATTTTACTTTTATTTTACCTGCTCTGTTACAAAATTTTATATTCAGCCTTTAGATTAGTGTATAAAATTAGATTTAGGAGAAAAATATTGAAAAATTTTATTCTTGTTATGGTGTTTACATTTGTGCTTTTTGGCTGTACCCGCCGCGAAGATGGCGATTTTAACGCAAAAACCGCCATTACAGTTATTTCGCGTGAAGAAGGTTCAGGAACACGCGGCGCGTTTATTGAACTTTTTGACATTGAGCAAAAAGATGCCGCAGGACGCAAAGATTTAACAACAAAAGAAGCGGTTGTTGCGCGGCAAACAGATGTAGTTATGACAAACGTTAGTGGAAATAAATACGCAATAGGCTATATTTCACTTGGTTCGCTTAACGACAGCATAAAAAGCGTAATGATAAATAATGCTGTGCCAAATACAGAAAATGTTTTGAACGGCAGCTATTCTGTAGTACGTCCTTTTTATCTTGCGGCCGCTTCAAATTTAAGTTCTGCCGCTGAAGATTTTATAAACTTTATTCTATGCGAAGAAGGCCAGCAAATTGTGGCAAAAAATTATATACGAATAAATGAAAATGCTGCGCCTTATGAAAAAAAAATAATTTCGGGTAAAATTGTTGTGGCAGGTTCATCTTCTGTAACTCCGGTTATGGAAAAGCTGCGGGAAGAATATATTAAAATACAGCCGGATATAACTGTTGAAATTCAACAAAGCGATACTTCTACCGGTTTAAATGCGGTTCTTAACGGAAGCTGCGATATTGCCATGGCAAGCCGTGAATTAAAAGAAAACGAAATGGAGCGTCTTACTCCGGTAAAAATAGCGCTTGACGGCATTGCGGTAATTATTAATAAAAACAACCCTCTTGAAAATCTTGACAAAGAAGACGTTAAAAAGATTTGGATTGGAAATGTTTCTGCCTGGAATGAGGTATTAAAATGAACAGCGGCTGGCCTGGCGGGTATTTAATATCTGATTACAATAATTCAACATTAGAAAACAAAAAGAAAAAAATTGTAAAAAGGCGCGAACGTGTGGCCGCGTATTTGTTTTTTATATCCGCCGCAGTTTCTGTACTTGCCGTACTTTTAATTTGCGCGTTTTTATTTGCAAGCGGCGCTCCGGTATTCGGTAAAATAGGAATTTTTAATTTTCTGTTTGGAAAAGAATGGTCGCCTGTAGACAGCCCTGCGAGTTTTGGTATTTTGCCAATGATAGCAGGTAGTTTATACGTTACTTCAGTAGCGCTTGCCGCAGGGCTTCCTGTGGGCATACTTACCGCTATATTTCTTGCGTTTTGCTGCCCTCAAAAAATATATAAAATATTAAAACCGGCAGTTGATTTGCTTGCAGGAATTCCTTCTGTTGTCTACGGTTTTTTTGGAATGATGGCGATAGTTCCGCTAACCGGTAACAGCATTTTTTCCGCCGGTATTTTACTTGGAATTATGATACTTCCCGTTGTCGCCGGCATTTCGGAAAGCGCGCTTCGCGCGGTGCCGCGTGAATATTACGAGGGCGCGCTTGCGCTTGGCGCAGGGCACTACCGTTCAATATTTTATGTACTGCTGCCGGCGGCAAAATCGGGGGTGCTTGCCGCCGCCGTGCTTGGGCTTGGCCGCGCGGTAGGCGAAACAATGGCTGTAATTATGGTAGCGGGAAACCAGGCGCGGCTTCCTGTATCGCTGTTCAAAGGGGCGCGTACATTAACTTCCAACATTGTGCTTGAAATGGGATATGCCGCCGGACTTCACCGTGAAGCGTTAATAGGGACGGGCGTTGTGCTGTTTGTGTTTGTGCTTATTGTAAACATATCTTTTTCAGTAATTAAACGAAAGCGCCTTTAATTTTTTAGGAGGCAATATGCCATTGAAAGAAAAAATTAACGAAAATATTATGCATGTTATTGTTTGTGCCGCCGCGGCAATAACATCATTTATTTTTTTATACATTGCCGGATTTATTTTAATCCGCGGAATTCCAAATATAAAACCATCTTTATTTGCGCTGGTTTGGACAAGCGAAAATTCTTCGCTTACACCGGCGCTTGTTTCTACAGTAATACTTACATTTGTATCGCTTCTTATCGCTGCGCCGCTTGGAGTATTTGCCGCTGTATGGCTTGCCGAATATACACGCCGCACTTCAAAAAAATCCGGCGCTCTTATACGCATTACGGCGGAAACGCTTGCCGGTATTCCTTCGGTTGTTTACGGACTTTTTGGGCTTCTGTTTTTTGTACAGTTTTTAGGTTTGGGATTCTCTCTTATATCCGGCGCACTTACCCTTTCTCTTATGATACTCCCTTTTATACTGCGTTCCACAGAAGAAGCGCTGCGTTCCGTTCCGGACACATGGCGCGAAGGCTCGTTTGGGCTGGGCGCGGGAAAGCTGCGAACGGTTTTTAAAGTGGTGCTTCCGGCTGCCGCGCCCGGAGTGCTTGCGGGAATTATCTTGTCTATAGGACGGATTGTTGCAGAAAGCGCCGCGCTTATTTACACGGCGGGGACAGTGGCGCAAATACCAAAAACACCCTCGCAATCCGTCAGGACGCTTGCCGTGCATGTTTATTCACTTTCAAGCGAAGGACTGCACATAAACGAAGCCTACGCTACTGCCAGTGTGCTTTTAATTGTTGTTGTTGCAATAAACACTATTGCAGCTGTTTTAGCCAAAAAAATTGGCGGGGGTTTAAAATGATTTGCTTTGATATAAAAAATCTTAATTTAAGTTACGGCAGCCTTGTCGCTTTAAAAAATATTTCCATGAATATTTCTACAAATGGAATTACCGCGTTTATAGGGCCTTCAGGCTGCGGAAAAAGCACGCTTTTACGCACTCTTAACCGTATGAACGACCTTATAGAAAACTGCAAAATATCCGGCAGCGTTAAACTTTTTGATATGGATATTTATGGCAGCATTGATATTAATCTTTTAAGGAAACGTGTTGGAATGGTCTTTCAAAAACCGAATCCTTTTCCAATGAGTATATACGACAACATTGCTTTTGGCCCGCGCGCTCATGGAATAAATTCAAAAACAGTTCTTAATGGAATTATAGAAGAATCGCTTCGCTATGCGGCGCTTTGGGACGAAGTAAAAGACAGGTTAAAAAAGCCGGCGCTTGGACTTTCCGGCGGGCAGCAGCAGCGTTTGTGCATTGCAAGGGCGCTTGCCGTATCTCCGGAAGCGCTCCTGCTTGATGAACCAACAAGCGCGCTTGACCCAATCTCTACAGGAAAGATAGAAGAATTGTTGACAACGCTGCGCGAAAAATATAGCATAGTAATTGTTACGCATAATATGCAGCAGGCGGCGCGTATAAGCGACTGGACGGCGTTCTTTTTGCTTGGAAATCTTGTTGAGTATGGGGCAACAGAAAAAATATTTGAAAATCCTGATAACGTGCGGACAAAAAATTATATAACAGGAAAATTCGGTTAGTTTGTTATGCAAATTTTTGTTGTAGAAGACGACGATAATATTCGCGAATTATTGCTATACGCGCTTGGTTCAGCCGGCTTTAAGACCTGCGGGCTTTCATGTGCGGCGGAATTATGGCGGGCGCTGGACGCGGAAGTTTGTCTGATTTTACTTGATATTATGCTGCCGGGCGAAGATGGCATTACAATTTTAAAAAAATTAAGGGCACAGAACAAATATGCTTCTATTCCTGTTATTATGCTTACCGCGAAAAGCAGCGAATACGACCGTATAAAAGGCCTGGATTTGGGCGCGGATGATTATATTACAAAACCTTTTTCTGTTATGGAAGTTATTGCCCGTGTTAAAGCGGTATTGCGGCGCGTTTCGCAGGAAAACACCCCAAATACTGTTTTAAACCTTGCTGGAATCAGTTTAAACGAGGAACGGCGCAGCGTAACTGCGCTGGAAAAAGAAGTTACGCTTACATATAAAGAGTTTGAGCTTTTGAGATGTCTTATGCGTAACGAAGGCCGTGTTTTAAGCCGGGAACAGCTTTTGGAACGTGTATGGGGTTTTGAATATTTTGGCGAAAGCCGCACTGTAGATATGCACATAAAAACGCTCAGGCAAAAACTTGGAAATTCGGGAGATGTTATAAAAACAGTAAGGAATGTAGGATACAAGATTGAGGACAATTAAAAAACATAATTCATTAAGAAGCCATATTTTTTGGGGAACTTCTTTATTAACCGTTTTTGTTTTTTTGTTTAGCGCTGTTCTTCTTTATATAATGTTTTATCATCAATTAACAAAATCTGTTGTATCAGATATAGAGAAAGTCTGCAAAAAAATAAGCAGCCTTAATATTATTGAAATTCCAAACGCAATTTCGATTGTACCATCGGCTGTTTCCATGCGCATAACTCTTGTATCACAAAACGGCACGGTTATTTTTGACAGCGCAGTTCCTGCTGATATGCTTGAAAACCATATCGAAAGAACAGAGATTCAACAGGCAATTAAAACCGGCACAGGTAAAAGCAAGCGTTTTTCAAGTTCGCTTGGAAGCGTAACATGGTACTACGCCGTACGCCTTGAAAACGGTTCCATATTACGCGTATCAAAAACTTATGAAAATATTGTTTCTTTGATAAAAAAAGCATTTATTTTTATGCTGATAGTTATACTGTTAACGATAATATTATCTTATTTTATAACAGATAAACTCGCGTTTAATATTGAACGTTATGCATTGCAAACAGCCGATTTAACAAAAACAGAAAAAATGCGCCGTGAATTTTCCGCAAATGTTTCGCATGAACTAAAAACTCCGCTTACCAGTATTTCCGGCTATGCACAAATGCTTGAAGGCGGTATGGTAAAAGAAAACGATAAACCTCTTTTTATAAAAAAAATAAAAGATGAAAGCGAACGGCTGATTACGCTGCTTGACGATATTATGCTTCTCTCTCATCTTGACGAAGCTCCCAAAGAAGAATCTTTTGAAGATGTTGACCTTTATTTGGTGCTTAGCGAAGCGATTGAAAATCTCCAAAACAAAGCGCTAAAAAACGATGTTAGATTAAATCTTTCTGGCGAAAGCGCCGTAATAAAAGCACACTGGAGTATGTTGTTGCAGCTCTTTGTAAATTTAATTGATAACGCTGTTAAATATAACAAAACAGGCGGAGCGGTATATGTTACCATTAGTAAAACAAATACAGAGGTCAGCGTTACCGTAGAAGATACAGGCATCGGCATTCCGGAAAAATCACAGGGAAGGGTTTTTGAAAGATTTTACAGGGTTGATAAATCGCGTTCAAAAAAGACAGGCGGTACCGGACTTGGCCTTGCAATAGTAAAACACATAGCGATAATACATAACGCAAAAATTCTGCTGGAAAGCCGCGAAGGAGAAGGCACAAAGGTTACTTTGGATTTTGAGGTTTAAGGTGAAAGCACCGAGTCTACAAGAGTCTTTATATTAGGGTCAAGTTTTTCTTTTTCTTTTTTATCCAATACGCCGCCGGTGCTTATATATGGAACTCCGCCGCGCTCTTTTATTACATCGTCGTTTTCAACATCGGCAAAAAGTTCATCAACCGGGGAGGTTATGACCATATCTTTATCAAAATCGTGGTCCCATCCATTCGAGTTATTGCTGTTGTTTTCCGGAGCAAATTCTATTCGCATCGCTATTTGATTGGAATCGTTTACGGAGGGCAATTCTTCAAGTTCTTCCGCAAAATCTTCTGTTGATGCAACAGCGTCAGTTTCTGCAAATTCGGCAAAAGTTTCTATGTTATCAGGCGGAGCGGGCGCTAAACCTGAGTCCAGAAAAACAGGAATATTAGCTTCGTTTTCGATTGCGGGTTTTTCCTGTGCTTGTGCGGCAGGCGGTGCGGCTGCCGCTGTGGTATGCGCCGGAGGCATCTTAACCGGCACTCCCTCCTGCGCTTCTGACTTTTTGGTAAAAGTCGCCGCAGACGTTGCAGTCGCAGGCGTTGCAGGCGCAGGCGTTGCAGGCGCGGTATGCGCAGGAGTCGCCTTAGGCGGCTCTGTCGCCTGTGTAAAAGATAACGGCGTTGCAGGCGCGGTTTTTGAAGGCGCAGGAGCCGCTGCTTCCCGGCCTGAATCTTTGTAAGCGCGGGCTTCAGGAGGAGATTTCAGTATTTTTTTATTTGACGGCGGCTTGTATGAAGCCTTATCCTTAGGCATCTGCGCAGTAACTTTTTCGGCCTCCGGATCGCATTCCTGTTCCATGCCGCTTTGAGGTTTTTGCGCCGGAACAGCGTTCTTGTTCGCTACAAAAATACCATAGGAGAAGTCATCTGAATTAAGACTCGTTTTTGATTCTTCGCTGTCAAACCCGCTAAAAGGGTCGGCTTCAAGATAGCTCCATTCATTTGTCTTTGCTGCCTTTTGCTTCGTCTTGCCTGTTATTGCGTATTTCCAAATGCTGCCGTCACGCGAATAATTTTTTGTTCCATTTTTTAAATCATTGCGCCGGATTTCCGCGTGTATTGCCGAAGATAATGCCTCCAGTTTTTGGTCGCTGCCTTTTCCGGCAGCGTTAATATTTTGCGGCAATACAGGCGGAAAAAAGTTTGAATAATCGTCTTCCACCGATTCTTCAGCGGCGGGAACCGCGTTATAAAGCGCTGCAACTTCATCTTCATCTTCAAATTCGTCAAGGTATTCAACATCCTCAATTTCCTCAACCATTTCTTCAGCACCGGCTGCTTCATCTTCAAATGTTTCTGTATTGACTGTTTCAGTTTCAATATCGAAGCTGCCCTGCCGAAAATCAGGCGGATTTGTTTTAGCTACAGACTCCGCAGCCCGCAAAATTCGTTTTAATATGTCTT
>JAIRPU010000006.1 GCA_031256815.1 Spirochaetaceae bacterium | reverse complement strand
CCCCCCCCCCCCGAAAATCCAAAGAGAAATCCTTTCTAAAAAAACACGCCTATAATTGAATTAAATCGTCCCGCAGCTGCAATACTTAACAAATGCCAAGTGCTTTTTTTAAGAATTTTGCCTTTTTTTGGCAAAAAACTATTGACGGGGGGGGGGGGGCATTAAACTGTAAAATAAGTTTTATTTACAAGGAGTTTTTGAAATGCGCGCAATTTTTTTTAAGAAATTGGGAATATTTGATAATTCTAAATGGCTGCTTACAAAGAAAAAGTTAATTTTTGTTATTATTTTTGGTTCGGCGGTTTTTTCTGCAAACGCGCTTGACCTTTCGGCAGGTGTTGGCGGTAATATTGGCTATATTTTTACATCGATAGAGACAGACATTCCGGAACCTGATAAATCGTTATTCAAAGCAATGGAAGATACAAAGACCTTACCGTGGGGGATTTTTGCGTTTTTTGACGCTCAATACGCGGAGTTAAATTTTGGATTTAAATCTATATTTGCAGAATATGATAAAAAAGTTGCTAATATGGTTTATAGCGTTGATTCTTATGAAACAACATATAATTTCTTTAATTTAGGCCTTAAAGTTAAGTATCCGTTCTTAATAGCCGACGATATGATTAAAATCTTCCCTTTTGCAGGGCTTGATTATTCAATTTTTACAACAGGAAAAGCAATAGGAGACGGCCGGACTGTAAGAGCGGATAGAGACGACTTAAGCTCCTCTAATCTGCATGATGCATTTTCATTGAATGCAGGGATTGGCAGCGATTTTTTTGTTGGCGATTTTGTATATATCCGCCTGCAAATCAGTTATGAATTCTGGTTTAATACCGAATCAGATAAGGACGCTATTAATTCTATTAAATCGATTGGGTACAAATTTTCGATATTTCAAAGCGGGCCTGTCGCAAATTTGGCAATTGGCTTTAGATTCTACAGCGAATGACGATATCAATTTTTGTTATATAGACAGCGCCGCCATAATTAAACCATAATTAAAACAAAGCTCTCCTGTGAATGGTTTTTAAGGATAATTGACTTTTTACCAACAGAGGGCGTTAGATTTTATCCAACGGGCTAAGTAACAGCAGGGTAGTTTACTTGGTTGACGAAGTTTGTTAGTATTATATAATGGAGTGATTATGGATGCGTTACGTGTATTTTTGCTGGTGCTTTTTATCATAGTCTCAATTTTGTTGGTTTTGCTTGTTTTGATTCAAAACGAAGAAGGCGACAGTCTTGGCGGAGTCTTCGCCGGCGGAAGCAATACAGCTTTTGGTTCCAGGTCAGGGAATGTGCTTACAAAGGCTTCTACAGTGCTTGGCGCATTGTTTTTTATTCTTAGTTTTAGTTTGGCCATGTTGAATCGCAGTCCTGTGGACAGCCGTGGCATTGAAGAAGCCGGACGCCGGTCTCTTCCGCAGACAGAAGAGGCAAGCAGTCTGGAAGATTTTGCACCAAAATCTACAGGGGCACAGGATGCCATTCCGCCTGTATCAAACGATGCGGAACCTTCATCTGAAGTAAAAGAATAAAACCGGAAAATAAAGCGCGTAAAACGCTTGTACTTAAATGGAGTAAGAATGTTATTAAGCGAAGTTTTTCGTACTGAATTCATAATTGTTGGCTTGCAGGCGGATGATAAAGACGAAGTTTTTGAAGAGATGGTTGCTCATTTTTGTGATGTAACAGGTCTTGAAACGCGCGATGCAATTCTTTGCGCGCTCCGCGAGCGGGAAGCAAAGATGTCCACGGGAATTCAAAACGGCATTGCAATACCTCATGGCAAGTCCAATGCGGTGGACAAAATGTTTGGCGTACTTGGCGTCTCTAAAAAAGGCATAGACTACGATTCGCTGGACGGAAATCCCGTTCATCTTGTAATGATGCTTATAGCGCCTCCCATTGAGGCGGAGCAGCATTTGAATCTTTTGCAAAGAATGGCCAATTTTTTACGCAATCCGCAGTTTTATACTGATGTAGTTAACGCTAAAAGCGCCGGTGAAATATCGGCTATTCTAAATAAATACGAGGATGCCGAGGCAGACTGAGATGAATGAAAACAATATTCTTCATCATCTCATAGAAATAGAAAAAAATGCGGCCAAAATAGTTGAAGAAGCGCAAAGTTCTGCCGCGGCGCAAATTGCCGAATCTGAGCGTAACTGCCGTGTTGAATACGAAAACGCATATCGTGCGGAGTACAACAGGCTGGAGGCGGAATACAATCGCGGTCTGGCGGAAATTGACGCTGCTTATAAAGATGAACTTGACGCGCTAAAGGCAGAACTTGAGCGTAAGACTCCAAATTGGGAAGCGTTTAATAAACTTGCCCGTGAGTTTTTTGCCTGCGCCGGAGCATAGGATGACTGCCGAACGCTCTTTTATTTACGCAAAATGCTGCGGTATTATTGCCCGTTCATTTGTGGAAGGGCGTATTTCGAGGCTTATAGAACTCAATTCAATTAAAGAATTCTACTCCATGGTATTTGGCGATTCGGCAAATTCTGATTTAATTTCTAATTCTATGGAAAGGGCGATTATTAATAAAACGGCAGGCGAACTATTGTTGATTCTTAAATCGTTTAAAAAAACGCCTGAATTTCTTGTCCGTCTTGTTAAAAGTTATGAATCTGCCGACCTGAAAAATGCCATTACCGCTATAAAAACCAAAAAACCTGCGCCGGAGATAACCCCGCTTGGACGCTTTACTGGAATTAAATGGCAGGCATACCCGGACATTAAAAAGATGCTTCAAAAAACTGAATATAGTTTTTTGTTGAATTTAAACATCGAAGGGACAGAAGACAGCGAAATTCAAGCTGCCATAGACAAGAATTATTATTCGATTCTTCTTTCTGAATTAAAACGGCTTAACCCGAATGAAATTCCGTGTTTTTCAAAATTGATTGCCGAAGAAGTGTCGCTTATAAATTGTTCCAGGGCGCTCCGCTTGCGTGTTTACTATAATACCAACAAAGCGGCGATTGGCTCATGGCTTATAGATGAAAAGACCTGTAAAAATGGAGATTCTCTTGCGCGTGACGCAAAAAAGAGTCTTGAATTTGATGTTAGCCACCATGCCGATTGGGTTTTGTGGAAAAGGTTCAGGTTTCTTAACCCTCAAACACAAAATTCATACTGGAAGTGCGACCCTTGTTTTTTTCAGCATAGCGCTTCAATTTATTTATATAATATTGCCAGAAAGAGCTTCCGGCGGCGTCCTTTTTGCATTGATACAGCAGCCTGTTTTATTCGTTTAAAGCAATTTGAGGAACAGCTTTTGTGCGGAGTTGCGGAGGGCTTGTTGTTGGGTGTTAGTCCGAAAGAAGTTTTGAATCTTATGGGAACTGCCTTATGATTCGGCCGGAAAAGATGCGGCAGGCGGAAATAACCGTTCTTGAACGTGATATAGATAATGTTATAAAATATCTTGGGCGCAGCGGCATACTTCAATTTAGCTATGGCGGCGCTCATGAACGCGAAAAAACTGAAGCTGAACGTAATCTGGAACAAAAAATCGCGGATAGTTTAATGCAAATAAAAAATTGCGCCGCTTTTTTACAGATTGAACTTCCGGCAACTCCTGGAGATTCCACAGAGAGCGTCACAGGTTTTGAAGACGGCGTTCTTTTGCCCATTGTTAATAAAATTTCCGACATTGAAACTGAGGAGTACAACACAAGGCTTGAAGAAGAACGAATAAAAATACAGCTTTCTGCGCTGCGAGGTTTTGAAAAAATAGATGAGACGGTGAATGTTTCGCCGGATTTTTCATTTGTAAACCTTAAAATCGGCCGGCTTGAAAAAGACAAACAAGAAGAATTACGCAAAAAAATGAACGGGCACGCTGTTGTACTCTCTTTAGAAGATGATGGAGTTGTTTTGGCTTCATCCAAAAAAGACAGATTCAGGCTGGAAAACGAACTAAAAAAACAAAATTTTACTCCCATGTCAATTAACGAAGAAGCCGGCTTATCGCCTTCAAAGACAATTCATGAACTTGAAGCGCGTAAAAGTGACTTACAGCTGGTTTTTAAACGAATAGCGGCTGAAAAAGCCGCTTGCCGTGCCGATTTTGGTACCAGTCTAAAAAATCTTTATCGTTCATATCTTATGTCTGATATTATTGCCAATATTAAAGGCAGGCTTATTTCTACAAAAAATGCATGGATACTTTCCGGCTGGCTTCCTGCACGTGAAGTTCGCCGCTTTGCCTCCGAACTGGAAAAACAAACAGAAGGGCGCATTGCTATTTCGATTTTTGACGCATGGGAAGCGCCTGCTGTCCGCGCGGGACGCGAAAAAATACCGGTGAATCTTAGGCATGGTTTTTTTGCGCGAGCGTTTGAGCCGCTTGTGTTTTCCTATGGCGCTCCTCTTTATGGAACAATAGACCCGACGCCAATAACCGCGTTCTTTTTTACGCTGCTTTTTGCGATAATGTTTGGAGATGTAGGGCAGGGCTTTGTCCTTTTTTTGCTGGGTTTTGTTACGGCAAATCAAAAAATCAGGCAATTAAAAGCATACCGGCATTTTTCTTCTCCGCTTAAAGTAATAGGCATAGCTTCGATGTTTACAGGCCTGCTTTACGGAAGTGTTTTTTCAAATGAAGAGTTATTGCATACTCCAACTTACGCGCTTACAGAGATGTTGTCGCGTACAGCGTTTGGAAAAGCGCTTGGCATAGAACCCGCAGGTGTAATACTTAATCTTATGCCCGGCGTGGATAATATGAGTAAAATTTTTATATTTTTGGGCTGTACGGTGGCAATTGGAGTTGTACTTAATTCAATTGGAATAATAATAAACATAATAAATAAAATTGGACTTGAAAAATGGGAAGCTGCTCTTTTTTCAAAAAACGGTCTTGCGGGGCTTGCGTTTTTTTGGTTTGCCATTTCCATAGCCGTTAGAATTATTGTATTAAAAGATGAATATTTATTTACAAACGCCGATTTGCTGGGTTTGGTAATTCCTGTGTTTTTTATAGTATTTGGGCCATTTTTGTTTCGTGTAATTACACAAAAAAAACGCCTTATGGAAGAAGGTATTTTTACTTTTGCGATTGAAGGAATTGTTGAAATTTTAGAAACTGTTTCCGGATATATTTCCTGCACTGTAAGTTTTTTGCGTGTAGGCGCTTTTGCGCTTTCTCATGCGGTGCTTTCTTTTATAATTTGGAAAATGGTGGAAATAGTCCACAATGTCCCTTTTGGTTCATTTTGGGGCGGCATAATCGTTGTTTTTGGAAATGTTATAATTATTCTTTTGGAAGGAATGATAGTTGCAATTCAGGTAACACGGCTTCAGTATTATGAATTTTTTAGCAAGTTTTTTTCGGAAACAGGCGTGGCCTTTAAGCCCTTTAGATTTAAAGATTAGCTATGAACGGCGTTTTTCCAGTAAAGCGCTGAATTTTTTTAGAAAATCAAATATAAACGGAGCAAGCAGCGCGTTTGCGGCAGTTTCTAGCCAAAGCACAGGCGCTGACCATGAGTAGGCAGGTACTGCGTTTTCAAATAAAAAATGCAATAGAAAAAACATAAACGCTTTAAATAACGTTGCTGCCGCGCAAAGCGCCATTGGCAAAAACACCGGGTCTAACAGCAGATTTCCGCGTAAAAGCCCCGCTAAAGCGCCGGTAACTGTACGCACAAAAATATTTAAACCAAGCGGCGCTTGCGATAAAAAATCAAGAAAAATCCCCGATATAAAACCTGTAACCTGGCCGCTCATCATACCGTTTTGATAGGCGGTAAATACGAGTATACACAAAGCGATATCTGGTATTATTCTTAAACGAAAGAAAAAAAACAGGCGCGCAATTAATGTTGACTGCAAAATTCCGGCAATAACTATAAAAATCACTGCCCCAACAACGCTTTTTATCACGATTTGTTTTTAAGAAAAGAAAGATACAGATTCCAAAAGCAATTCAGGAGTAAAAGGCTTTATAATATAGCCCTTTGCTCCTCCCTGAATTGCTTTTCGGGCAGTTTCTTCTTCGGAATTTGCAGTTAGAAACACTACCGGCACTTTTTTAAAAGTGTCGTCTTTTTGCAATTCCTGAAAAAAATCAAAGCCGGATACGCCGGGCATTTTTATATCCAATAACAAAAGATCCGGCATGATTTTTTGCAACGCTGTCCGCGCGCTTTCCACATCTGGAGCGCAACGGACATCGTAATCATTTTTTAACACCGCATTGATACTGGAAAGCACCTCCGGCATATCATCTACAGCTAAAATAACTTTTTTTCCCATGATTCATTATTTATACCATCAAGGAATGGTTTTAGGCAATGGGGGAAGAATCATTACTTCCGCAGCGCTTTCTTGAACATTACCACTGGCAATAACAATAAATTTTGGATTATTTACACCTTCGCGGCGAAGCTCACGGCGAAGAAGACGAGTTACTTCATCAGCGCGCTGTTTGCTTATGGGCGCGCGGCGCTGTTCCCTTGGCAGTTCAAAGCCCTGCACAAGAACACGGACATCCGGATTTGCTTTTATATAGTCCACTGCATCGCGGAGCTGTTCAAGCGCCGCTAATTGTTCGCGTATATAAAAATCACGGCTTGTAACAGCGGCATAGTTTTGCTCAAACTTAACAGTATAAGTGCGGTTTCCCTGAGGTTTTATTACCGTCATTTGAACGCGCCGGTTTTTGGCTTGCTGTATACGGCTGTTGTCGTAGGGGTTTGATATACCGCCTTCACCAACAGTAATAAGCCGGTTTGGAGAAATTCCATCGCGTACAAATCTGGCTTCCGCCTCTTGCGCGCGAAGCAAACTTAAACGATAAAGTTCGCCCTCTTCCAAAACGCTTCCTGTAACAGGGTTTGCAAAACCTTCGATAAGCAACCGGTACTCAGGATTATCCTGCATGATTTTTAAAACCATGCTTAATGTTGTAGAAACATCATAGAGTTCCGGTATGTGAAGCCCCTCGCCTGTAAGTTTTGCCGTCCATGCCTCAAAAAAAAGGAAATACTGCTCGTCCGTATTTGGGCTTTGCGGTAAATTCCTTGAGGTTTCAACACTCTCAGACTCAGAGGGAAGCGGCTGTGCCTGAGCAAGCTCGGCAACCGGTTCTGTCTGTTCGAGAGATTGCGCGCTTACAGGCGCGTCATCAATTCCATTATTGCCGGTAGCGCATGCGGCAAACGGCACAATGTGCCCAACTAAAATAACTAACGCTACTACAAACTTCCTTTGCATAACAATCCCCTTAAATATTCTTAATTTAAAACCATTATAATCTAAAGATAATAATCCGTCAATACTTATGTACGCAAAGTGTCAACTGTAAATAGGAAAACATCGTATAACAGTTTTGTTTCTTGTGCAGGAATCCCCGCCCTCCGCAGAGGACGAGGATTAATCTTAAAAAAACGCTGTTATGGCGCAGAGGGCTGCGGGTTCATAAACGTTATGCGCGCCGCGCCGGCGCCTTCGTTTCCCTGACCGGCAGGATAGTATTCGTTAAGCGTTCCAGGTTTGGGCATTTGTGTTTGTGTTAATTGCTGTGCGCCGCTTGCCCACAAATTTGAGTAGCCGGAACCGTCTATAATCACTGTATTTTTAAAATACTTACCGTTGGCAATGTGGCCGGCCGCCGTAAATTTAGATTTTTCTACAGAACCGTCAGCGCCGGCGGACGGCGTGAAGGTACCATCGAACCATGCGGCATTAAGCGCATATATATCGCCTCCGCTTGTGGTCTTTTCAACAGGCCAGATTCCAAAGTCTGTAAAAACACCAGCAACGCAGCCGGCGTGTCCGGCGATAAATGAAGAACCGCCTGCGCCTGAGCTATTAACTCCATCATGATTACCTGCTCCGCCGCCAAACCAGCCTGCTCCGCCGCCGCCGGATGATTGATCGGTGGTATTATGGACAGAACCGCCCCGCCCAAAACTGCCGCGATTGCCGCCACTGCCGGTACGCGCCATATTTCCGCCCTGAATTTGAGAGCCGCCCAGAGGCTTAGTGTTGCCAAGTCCAGAGTAGCCTGTATAACCGCCGGCATTTCCTCCGTTGTGAGGCTGGCCGTCTCCGCCGGCTCCATTTGCGCCGCCGCCGCCGGCAGCAATCATAATCCGCGAATTAAGGCTGGCAAGGTCTTCGCTTGGGTCGTTGTATTGAGCGTCTGCCGCAATTAAACGCAAATCCGTAGCGCCGCCGCCTGTACCCTCTCTTCTGGCTACCATACCGGAGCCTGCGCCGTTATATGCCGCCGCCGATGAGTTTTCTTTGCCATAAATTCGCGTTCCGCCTATATAAAAATGCACTGTTGTTTGCGCATTTAAATAAATTTCTCCTGAGGTATATGAGCCGTAACCGCCCTGAGCAGTGTTATTGCCTGCATAACCACCCTGAGCGCCCCATAATTCAACTTTGTACCAGCCTGTTGTCGGTATATAAACTGAACCTTTTCCGCCATTCCATGGCGAGTCGGTTTCGGGCGTAAAGCGCATACCGGCGCTGGGAAGCTGCCAAATAGCATAGTAAATGTGCGAATTATCGCTTACTGCAATAGACGCGCCGCCGTTTTTTGTATTTCCACTGTTATCAGCCTGCGTATTCCAGTAATAAAAATCAAGATTAGGATGACTAATTGCTTCACCACTTCCACCGCCCGGCATGATAAAATTAGAGGGGTAGGTTACAGTCCTTGTAGCTACGCCTGTGTCTTCTCCAAGCTTTCCGCCGTTAAGATGCAATGTTACCGTGTAAGTAACGCCCGTCCACTGCGCGGTATAGGTTTTGTTTGCTGTAACAAGCTGACCTAACGCAAGCGTATCGGAACCGTTTTTCCAGCCGCTAAAACCATAGTGCGGCCTGGTAACCGAAGGAATACTCGTTACAGTAGCCGGATAAGTATAGGTTACACCGGTTACCGTTGACGGAGTTACCGGATCTGTTGCATCGCCATTTGTGCTAAAGTTAAGCGTATAGCTGTTTGGATTCCACTTTGCAACAAAAGTAGTGTTTCCGCTTATCGCCGTGCTAAAATCAAAAGCGGCGGCCGCTGTGGACGGATTAGCCTGCGAATCAAACTTATGCCAGTTCGTGTCTGCCCTTGTGTAATTCGCGCGCAAAACCGTGCCGTC
>JAIRPU010000149.1 GCA_031256815.1 Spirochaetaceae bacterium | reverse complement strand
ATCTTTTTTCACGTCTTCAAGGGTAAGCCAGCCATCCGCTTCGCCCGATTTTTCGCCCTTCGCCAATTCTTGAATGAGTTTTATGGCGGCGAGGTTTTTTTCTTCATTCGTCGTTTTTTCATTCCGCAAAAAAGTGATAACGACTTCACACGGTTCTGCTGCCGTGAAATCCGAATCGTCAATCTTAACGATATTCCCGCCTTCGTAAATGCCCTTTACCGCTATCATTTCATTTCCTCCTGACTATACGATAGTATACCATATTTTTAATCTGCGTATCATGCGGCAAACAGCCTCAATTTTGCTTCCGTCATTAAATCGCCCGCATTGCCGTTTTTGCCGGAATCTGGCTCTATAACAAATTTTTTTAGAATAATTTAATGTTCCCGTCTGCCTTGAGCTTTAACCGCACGGGGCGGCGCATCGTGTATCTATTTTCCTAATTTCTCTTCAATTCTTCACGCCTCCGGCTGTACTACATCGCAACAGACTGAAGCTTGTTTGAAATTATCAAAACCCATAACTTTCTTCGTTTGGGGAGGTTTTGTTTTGGGGCAGCGTAATTTCAATTCTAAAACCTGCCGTGCGGGGAATGCCGTGCTGTTCAATAAGATTCGATTCTGAAACAAAAACCGGCTCAACCTGCCAAATAAAATCGCCGGGATCCAGAGTATTAAGTCTTGTAAAATTTAATGAAGTTTGCCGCAATGGCTGACTCTGAAAAACAGGCGTATTCCGGTTATTAATGCGGTAAATCGAAACAACATAAGCGTTGGCTTTTGGCGAAGCAGACCAGCTAAATGCGATGCCGCGGTTTTCGCGCAAAAACCTGGCGTCAAGAATGGCGTTGTTTTGAGGTGCGGTAAGCGTTACCGCGCTTATAAGCGGCGCGGCACTTACCCTAAACCTATTTGCGGAAGGGGCGCTTATATCAACGCCATTTTGAGTTTCTCCATGTACAATCCAATAATATACCCCTTCGCCAAGCGCGGGCAGGCGGACATTTCGCGGCGGGTCTGTTATGTCAAGCAGCGGTTTGTTCTGCGCCGAATCCGGAGCCGCTGAGGTTGAAAGAAAAAGGCGCGATTTTGATATTGATTCTGTTGTTGACCAGCGCAGTTCAACATTGTCTTGAATCAGAGATGCGCCTGAGATTTCGGCATTATTAGCGGGGAATTCCAGGGCTATTTTTTTTGAAGTGTCAATCGTAAACCTGCGCGGCGCAGATGTGTAATTACTGCCGGCAGCGCCTGTCCAAAACACGCGCCAAAAGTAAGTGCCAACCCCAAGCGCCGGCGCAGATGTTTCGCCTCCATAGACAGGCGTGTCCGCCAAAAGTTGTGAAAAACTTTCGTTTGCGGAAATTTGAAGCCGCGCCGCGCCGTCAACATTCTCTTTCCATCTAAAATATGTTTTGTAATATAACGATTCGCTTACCGCCCAGCCATCAGTTGGAAGCAATGGTTCTACAGGCGGCGGCGAAGTTGAAAGAATAAAAGTACGTGCAGATGACCATGCGGAAGTATTACCGGCGGCATCTGCGGCGGCAACCCGCCAGTACCAAACGCCATTTGTCAGACCATGTGAATTTGCGGCATTAAAAATTAGAAAGTTTGTTCCAATTTTTCTGTTCAATACAGGTTCGCTAAATTCGCTGCCGGCAGCTGCTTGCACTGTGTAAGAGGCTGCCTCTTCGTTTGAATTCCACGAAAGCGTTACGCCGTTGGAAAGCGTAATTGCGGCGCGGTCGGCTGGAGCCAGTAAAACGGGTGCAGCCATTACGCTTGAACTGTGTTCAAGCGTAAAACTTGCCGTGCGGGAAAGCAGCTGCGAGCCGGCCGAGGGCACATCCTGTAAAACCGGCCTTACATTCCAATAATAGCGTCCTGCGCTTAATCCGGTTGCGTTGATAAAGTTTTGGTCAAAAACTTCCTGCCTAAAAAAAGAATTTCGCATTTCGCTGTTATTCGATATTTCTACAAAAAAACCAATGCCCTGCGCACCGGAAGATGTCCATTGCAGTTTGACAGCCGGCGCTTCTGAAGCATAATGAATAACAGCGTTTTCTACAGGAGAAATGATATGTGGCACGGAAAGCTCGACAAGCGTAATTTTGTTTGAAATTGCCGGCGCTCCGCTTGTTTGCCCGCCTGTGTTTACAGGATATGCTCTCCACCAATAAACGCCGGAACTTAAATCTACAGTTTGTTCTGCTGTATTGCGGACATCGGCAGTTTTAATAATTTCGGAAAAGCGCTGATTTGTGGAAATTTCAAACCTGACAAAATCACCGGCGCCAAAGTTGTTTGTATGCCAGCTAAATCTTACTGTGCTGTTTGAAACCAATGTTTGATTAGGCTTTGGAGTTAAAAGCACAACTTGCGGTGATGTATCGCGGTGTCCGTCTGCGCGAACGGCAAGCGCTTCTCCGGCGGCGGCTTCCTGTGTGCCTTCTGTTGTGGTAATTTTTGCCGTGCCTTCAAGAACCTGAACATTGCCTCCGCCGATGTTTGTAGAATTTGCTACAACAAGCGAGTTTTCTCCAATGTCTATAACTGTTCCGGAAGAAACAAGTTTAAGCTGCATTCCCGAAGAACTGGTACGAATATCTATTTTACCATTTGCAAGCTCTATACGGTCAGAAAAAACCTGAATCAAACTATTCTGGTCAAGGTATAAACCGCTGCTTTTATTGCCAAAACCATCAAAATAACTTACTTCAGTTTCGCTTAAATTTGATGTATGAATTACATCGGCATTGTAAACAGGGCTTTCTTGCTGCAGGACATCCCAAACAACACGGTCGCCGAAGCGTCTTTGCACGTTATTTTTTTTAAAATGAACATTCGCTATTGGCGATTCATTAAGTTTTGTAAGTGATTTATTAATATCTATCCAAAAAAAAACAAAAGCCGCGCCTGCCCCGCTCAAACAGATAAGTATAACAAGTATATCTGTAAGAATTTCGCGAACACGCGCCCGCTGCTGTTGCTTGCGCACAAATCCGGCAGATTGATTAATTTCCAACAGGCTAATCCTGCATCAATTTTACCTTATTTGAGAAAAATTATGAAGCGGCACGATTTATATGCATTTTGCGGCTGCTTGATGTTTTGTTTTTTTTACTATATCCTGCTTCAAAATAGATATTTCACGATGGCCGGGAGTTAAGATAAAATTGAAGAGATTCCTTTTAGTTGTAGATATGCAGAACGATTTTATTGTTCCTGAACGCGGGACGCTTGTTGTTCCAGGCGCGCTCGATATAATATCAAATATAAATACATTTATTCACAGCAGGGAATATGACGTAATATTGGCTTGTCAGGACTGGCACCCTGTAAATCATAAATCGTTTTATACTGAATGGAACGGCAAAAACCCGTTTGACCAGGTAGAAATGCCCTATGGCATACAAACGCTTTGGCCAGTTCACACTGTTCAGGGAAGCTGGGGTGCGGAAATACACAACGGCATTGACCAGACTAAATTTAAATTTTTAATTCGCAAAGGCATGAATCCGGAAATAGATTCTTATTCAGCTTTTTTTGAAAACGATAAAATCACCGCAACCGGCCTTGGCTCGCTTATTCCGCGTAATGCGCAGCTTGATTGTGTTGGTGTGGCTACAGATTTTTGTCTTGGAAGTACAGCGCTTGACGCGCTAAAGTTTTGTAATAACGTTCGTGTTTTAGCAAAGGGAATTGCCGGTATTACAGAAGAAAGTTCGGCTTTTATGCTTGAAGAACTAAAAAAATCCGGCGTAACAATAGTTACATAATTTAATTATTAATCTGCCGTGATTTAAAAACATATTTCTTTTTGGAGGCTCTATGGGTTGGCTTGGCGTTTGTTTATTGTTTGTTGGAATTGCGCTTTTCTGCAATGGCGTGGCGGCTATTGTAAAGATGGACGCAAAAACAACGGCGTTTATTAATCTGGTAACCGGTACAATTATTGTTGTTGGAAATTTTATTTCGCTTGCAAAAGCAGATTTTATTGATACACTGGCATATAACAATATTGCGGCCGGATTCCTGTTTGGCTTTACATATCTTTTTATAGCAGCCAATTTTATTTTTAAGCTTGATTTAAGAGCGTTTGGTAATTATAGTATATGTGTTGCTGTTTTTGCCGCCATAAGCGCCGCGTTTTGTTTTTTTAACGGAATATTTCCGCTTGGCATTTTGTGGACGGCATGGGCGGTGCTTTGGCTTGAAGGGTTTTTGGAACTTTCCGCCGGCATAAAGGGGCTGTCGAAAATTTTTCCGGCGCTTTCAATTTTAGAAGGAATCTTTGCCGCCGGCATTCCGGGAATAATGATGCTTTTTAATGTTTGGCCATAAAAAAATAGTTGGAGAAAAAAATGAGGCTTGCAGACAAGTTTACACTGGTTAGAATTATTTATGCGCCTGTTTTTATAATATGTTACCTCATTGCGCAGAGTAATGAAGGGGCTTCGCTTTATATAATTGCCGCCATAACCGCAGTTTTAATTTTTGCGGAAATTACAGATTATCTTGACGGCAAAACAGCGCGAAAGCTGAATCAGGTTAGCGAAACAGGAAAGATTTTGGATCCTTTTGCGGATTCTCTTTTGCATATATCAATATTTTTTGGTTTTTGCTATTCCGGAGATATGCCTCCGCTGCTTTTTCTGTTTGTTTTTTATCGTGAATTCAGTATGCTTTTTTTGCGTCTTTACGCTACAAAAAAAGGAATAAATATTGCGGCAAGGCTTGGCGGTAAGGCAAAAACGGTATTTTATATTTTTACCTGTTTTTGGACGCTTGCCGGCAAACTTTATGTGCGTTTGCCGCTTCCGCCGCTGCCATTTGCGGCTCAAATGCATTTAATTGGCGTTTGTCTTTTTAGTGTATGCGTGCTTGGCGCCTATCTTTCTTTTGGTGAATATATATACCGCTGGGTGCTGTTAAATAAAAAGCACTAGAAGTTATGGCATATATAAAACAAATATTCGATAAAAATTTTCTTGAATATGCCTCCTATGTTATAAAAGACCGCGCTATACCTGACCTTGAAGACGGCTTAAAACCCGTGCAGCGGCGTATAATGCATTCATTGTTTCAAATGGACGAAACGGACAGCGGCAAGCTTCATAAAGTAGCAAATATTGTTGGGCATTGCATGAAGTATCACCCGCACGGAGACGCTTCTATAGGCGAAGCGCTTGTTGTGCTTGCAAACAAAGATTATTTTATAGAAAAGCAGGGGAATTTTGGCAATATTTTTACAGGCGATGAAGCTTCCGCGCCGCGTTATATTGAATGTCGTGTTACAGCGTTTGCAAAGACAATTTTTTATAATCCAAAATTAACAGATTATGTTTCTTCTTATGACGGGCGCAATAAAGAACCGGTGCTTTTTCCTGCAAAAGCTCCTGTGCCGCTTATTATTGGAGCGGAAGGAATTGCCGTTGGTATGTCTACAAAAATTTTACCGCATAATTTTATTGAAGTGCTGGAGGCCGAAAAACTTTTTCTTGGCGGCAAAAAATTTACGCTTTACCCTGATTTTCCAACAGCCGGTTTGGTTGATGTTTCCAATTATGATAACGGCAACGGCAAGGTGCTTGTACGCGCAAAACTTGATACAAGCGACAGTAAACGAATAGTAATACGCGAGCTTCCGTTTGGCAGCACAACAGAAAGTTTAATTGCCAGTATAGAGGCCGCGGCAAAATCGGGCAGGCTGAAAATTCAATCTATAGATGATTTTACAACAGAAAATGTAGAAATTGAAATTAAGCTTGCCCGCGGAGTTTATTCCGAAGAAACTGTTCGCGCGCTTTATGCCTGGACGGATTGCGAAAAATCCATAGCCTGTAATCTGCTTTTAATAAAAGACGGAATTCCGTGTGTTATGAATACAGGCGAAGTAATTAAGCATCATGCGGAACAGCTGCTTAACGTGCTTATACGCGAGCTTGAACTTGAAAAAAAAGAATTAAACGAAAAGCTGCATTTGCGTACGCTTGAAAGGATTTTTATAGAAGAAAAAATATATAAATTAATAGAAAAAGAATCTACCGCTGCTGCCGTTCAAAACGCTGTGTTAAATGGTTTTTCCGGTTTTTTAAAACAGATTGGTTCACGCGAAATAAGCAGCGAAGATATAGAACATTTGTTAAGAATCCCCATAAGGCGCATTTCTCTTTACGATATAAACCGTGCGCGTACTGAAATGGAAGAGATAAAAGCGCGAATAAAAGAAATTAACGCGCATCTAAAAAATAGTGTTGCTTATGCGGTTTCTTTTATTGACACTCTTATAGATTCAATAAAACAAAATGAAGAATTTAATAACGGAGTGCGGCGTACAAAAATTTGCAGTTTTGAAAAAATTGATGTAAAAGAAGTTATAAAAGATAAAAAAGATCTTGAATTAAAATACGACAGTGCAACCGGTTACGCGGGAACTGCCGTGCAGGGCAAAGTTATATGCGAAGTTTCCGCGCTGGACAGAATTCTTGTTGTGCGCCGCAATGGAACATATTTTGTAAATGATTTGCAGGAAAAAATCTTTGTGGGAGAAAAGGCATGGTGGATAGGCGTTGCCGATAAAGAGGCGCTTTCAAAAACAATTTTTACCGTAATCTACCGCGAAAAAGAAAACGGGCTTGCATTTATAAAACGCTGTTTTATTGAAAGCTGGATTATTAACAAAGAATATTCTCTTGTACCGGAAGACAGCGAGCCGGTTTTGATTTCTGTTTTGCAAAAATTTAGTTTTATGGCGCATTATGTACCTAAACCGCGTTTAAAAGTACTGCAGGAAGAATTTAAAGCGCATAATTTTTCAATTAAAGGGACAAAGGCGGCAGGCGTGCGAATCTCTTCAAAACAGGTAAAAAAAATCGAAATAATAAAAAAACAATGAGCGAAGTTGTTATTCTGCAAAATGTAAGCAAGATTTATGGCATGAAGCATGAGGCGGTTCATGCCTTGCGCGATGTATCTTTTAGCATAGAGCATGGTGAATATGTTTCCATTATGGGGCCTTCCGGTTCAGGTAAATCAACTTGTATGAACATAATTGGCGCGTTAGACAGGCCTTCCAGCGGACTTGTTCGAATAAATGGCAGTGATACCGCCGCTATGGAAGAACATGAACTTGCAATGCTGCGCGGGCGCGCCATAGGTTTTGTTTTTCAACAGTATCATCTTTTAACATCCATGACGGTGCTTGAAAACGTTATGCTGCCACTGCGGTATATGGGCTTTGACAAACAAGCGCGCCGTAAACGGGCATTGGAAGTTCTGGAGCAGGTTTCCATGTCGGACAGGGTTCGCCATTATCCGGCGGAGCTTTCCGGAGGGCAAAAGCAGCGCGCCGCCATTGCGCGGGCAATGGCGGCCTCTCCTGAAATAGTGCTGGCGGATGAACCTACCGGCGCTCTGGACAGCGAAACCGGAGCGCTTGTTCTAAAAATGTTTGAACAGGTAAACCGCAGCGGTACAACTGTAATACTTGTAACGCACGATGTTGCCGTAGCCAGGGAAGCCAGGCGGCGTATTAAAATTTATGATGGCGTTATAGTCGAGGATACCTGTGTTTGAAGATTTGGTTTTTGCCGTTAAAATGTTTAAGCGCAGCAAAACACGGACTGTTCTTTCGCTTTTAGGGGTAATAATAGGCGTGGCTTCTGTTATTATAATTGGAACCATTGGCGACAGCGCGGCCAACAATATAAAAAAAACGTTTGGTTCTGCCAATCTTAATATGATACAAGTAAATTCAGGTTATATGCGCCGTGCTTCCAGAGAAAACAGAATTGAACTTAATGAAGCGTGGCGAAAAGAAATTTTTGGATTATATAAAGGCATAAGAAAAATTTGGTTTAAAAACAATTTATCCGCGACACTAATGTACGGCGATTTAAGCTATTCTGTAAATGCAAATGCGGTTGAATATTCTTTTTTGGAAACTTGCGGTTTAAAGCTTGGAGAGGGACGTTATTTTAATGTATCGGACAGTGTGGAAGGTACGCAAACTGTTATTTTGGGAAAGGAGCCGGCAAATGCGCTTTTTCCAAATGGCGGAGCGCTGGAAAACAGCATTACGCTGCAAAATGACGGTGTTAATTTTGGCTTTAAGGTTATTGGAATTTTAACAGGACAGGCCGCCGGCTGGGAATCTCCTGATACTGGTGTTTATATTCCACGCGGGTTTTATACAAAAAAAATCGCTCCTGTATTAACAGCGTCACAGGCAATTATAGAAGCGGAGTCGCCTTCAAAAGTTACTCAAATAACAGAAGAATTACGTTCTTACGCCGAACAAAAAACAGGCGATTCTTTTGCGTTAAACGTGTCGTCAATGCAGGCTATGCTTGAACAATTTGACGAAGTTACAGGAACCATAAGCCTTTTACTTTCCGGCATCGCGGCAATTTCGCTTTTGGTGGGCGGTATAGGCATTATGAATATAATGATAGTAACAGTTACAGAACGTAAAAAAGAAATTGGAATTCGCAAGGCCATAGGCGCGTCTCCGGCGGTAATACGCGCCCAGTTTTTAACGGAGGCTGCGGCTATAACGATAGTTGGCGGCGCGCTTGGAATTTTAACAGGGCTTGGCATTAGCGCTATTGTAGTTTTTTTTCTAAAATGGAGTTTTGTAATGCCCTGGCTTACCTGTGCGGCGGCATTTGGATTTTCTGCATTTGTGGGCGTGTTTTTTGGGTTTTATCCTGCCTCGCGCGCCGCAAAACTTGACCCCGTGCTTGCCCTTGCCGCAGAATAACGCAAACAGGCCGTAAACTTTGCGCCGGTATCCGCCGCCTTTTTGACGAGGTTTTGGTTATTACGAAAGACATCGCAACGATACTTTTATGTCTGCGGGTTTTGCGTAGAAAGGGGCAGAGCTTACTATAAGGCCGGCTCCTGCGGCGGCGTAAAGGGCGGCAGTATCTTTGTTTAGCCCTCCTGCGGCGGATATAATTGGACAGGGAGAGTGCGCCGCCGCATATTCGACGGCTTTGCGAAAATCATCAAGCGAAAATTTATCTAATTGCACAATATCGGCGCCGGAATCAATTGCCAAAACAGACTCTTCATAATTCTCCGCCTCTACAACAATTTTTTTCTCCGGTGCGCTTTGTTTGAGCAGACTTACCGTTTTTTTCCAGGCCGCGGCGCTGCTGCATTCAAGAAAATTCCTGTGATTTTTGAACAGCAGCACAGTTTCCGCTGCGCCGCCACGGTGGATTATGCCGCCGCCGTCCAA
>JAIRPU010000132.1 GCA_031256815.1 Spirochaetaceae bacterium | reverse complement strand
CAACGCCGTTTTGCAGCGCATCTTCCATGATAACAAACGCCGCTTCGCATAACAGGTCGGTTTCCGCTGCGCCGGGCGCTTCGTCTGCGGCTTTGTAAAGCCCGCCGGCAGCTTCCGCGCAGATGAGCAGTACAAAACGGGTATGCGGCGGCGGTTCGCGTTCTTCTTCACGCACAAAAAGCCCGCCGGCATGACTAAGAAGTTTCCAGTTTATCCGTCTTGGGTCATCACCCGGCACGTATGGGCGCTGTTCAATAAGGTCGTCTGTTTTTATGACGCGCTGTTCGGTGCGCCGGCGGCTTCCGCCGGAAAAAGCAGGAGAAAAATTAAACAGCGTTTTAAATTCAGGCTGAACCAGAAGACGCGCTTCGGCACCCGCTTCTACCGGCTTCCGGTGTTCAAAAAAACCGAATACATCGCTAAACACAACTTCGTCCATTTCGCCAAAATATGCGCCGCGCCGCTTAATTTCGCACAACGCTTTGCCATGTTTCCACAATTCCGGTCCAAAAACGCGCCATATACGCCTGTTGTCCTTTGTGGTAAGCAAAAGCCTGTATCTTATAATGATTGCAGGCGGAAGGCGGAATTTTGAAGGTCGGTTTTGTTCGTTCAGGTAAAAAAACAATTTTGAGCCTGCGCCGGTAACTTTAAGCTCCGGGGCCGCCACATGGAAACGCCGGCGTTTGTGCAGCACAGCAAGAAAAACAAGAGCTATAAAACTCCATACAAGGGGAACGGCAAGCATAAACGCGCAGAGCAGAAGTACGACCTCATTCTGAACCATGCCGAAACACAAACCGGCGGCGGAAAGCAAAAGCGCGGCAAGCGCTCCGGCTTTTGGACGCGGCAGTATTGAAAGATATGACGCTGACATTGGATAAATTATATCAAAATTATACATACAATGAGAGTCCTGCATAGTGATAAAAGGCGTATTTTTAAAATTAACTGCAGCATACTTGACGGCGCTTTAAAAACACTGTATTAAATTTAAATGTTTGTAGAGGATACAGGCGAAGAAAAACCGCCTCTTTATATTATTGATTCTTACGCGCATATCTACCGTTCATATTTTGCTTTTTTAAGCCGTCCGCTTAGAAACAGTTCCGGTGAAAATGTTTCGGCTTTGTTCGGTTTTGCTAAAATGATTACATCGATTTTGGAGAAGGCGGAAAGGCATGATTTTCCTATACCGGTTATAATGGCGACTTTTGATTCACGAACGCCTACCTTTCGTCATGAAAGATACCCGGCTTACAAGGCCACACGGCAAAAAGCGCCTGAGGAACTGCAGGCGCAATTTCCCAAAGCGGAAGCTTTTTTGAATGCTCTGGAACTGCCTTTGCTAAGGTTTGATGGTTTTGAAGCGGACGATATTATAGCAACGCTTGCCGTGCGCTGCCGTTCATGCGGGCGTGAATGTGGAATATTTTCTCCGGATAAAGATTTGCTGCAGCTTGTTGGAAATGGAGTTTATGTTTTGCGGCAGGACAAAAAAACTTTATCCGGCCAATTTGACCGTATTGGGCCTGAGGAGGTTTTTACGGAATGGGGGGTATCGCCGGAAAAAATACTCGATTTTCTTTCGTTAACAGGAGATTCTGCCGACAACGTGCCTGGTGTTAATGGCGTTGGTGAAAAAATCGCACTTAAACTAATGCGGCGTTTTGGTTCATTGGATAAAGTTTATGAAAATATCGCGGAAATAGAAGCCGCTATTAGCAAAAAACTTGCGGCGGATAAAGAAAACGCTTTTTTATCGCGGGAATTAATAAGACTGCGCGAAGATGTTCCAATTGAAGCGGTTATTGAAACTGAGATTAAGCAGAATTTTAACCGGAAAGCCGCCGCCGAATTTTTAATTTCCGAAGGGATTCCAAGCGTGGCAAAACTTTTAACAGCCGGCATGAAAGACAAAAGCCTTTCTGGACTTAAAACAGCTTTGAGTTCTCAAGCGGCTGTAAACGCAATAAATTTTAAATACAGAAAAGAAAAAACAGATGCAGAGCTTTCCAATAACGCGGCGCATTTAAAAGGGGAGGGCAGGTATAGCGTTGTAAAAAGCATTGCCGAGCTAAAAGAGTTGTTTGACAGAGCCTTGACTCAGAGGTTTGTAGCGCTCGATTTTGAAACAGATTCGCTTGATGCCTGGAATTCCAAACCGGCCGGTATTTCGCTTGCTCTGGAGCCAAAAACAGCGTTTTACGCGCCTGTAGTTAGCCATTGTGGTGAAAGCGATTTTTTAGACCCTCTCGCGGTAAAAGAATTGCTTGCCGGGATTTTGAGTGACGGCGGTATGACGGTTATTGCTCATAATGCTAAATATGATTACGAAGTTTCCCGCGCATGGGGTTTGCCGCGCTGGAACGCTTCGATTTTTGACACGATGATAGCCGCCTGGCTTTGCGACAGCGGAAGGGCAGGTTACTCGCTCGATTCGCTTGCGTTTGCGTATTTGGGCTATGAGGCAATAGCCTACAAAGATGTAGTTCCAAAAAATGGAATTTTTGCCGATGTTCCGCTTGAACTTGCCTGCCGGTATTCCGCAGAAGATGCGGATATTTGTTTGCGTATGCGGGAACTTACGCTATTGCGGCTAAAATCGCTTAATTTGGAAAAACTTTTTTGCGAAGTCGAAATGCCGCTTGTGCCTGTTTTGGCGGAAATGGAGGGCGCAGGCATAAAAATTGAAGCGGGCTCATTATCGAATTACAGCGTTGAGCTTGATAAGCAGTTAAAACAAATTGAAAAGGAAATCTGGAAAATTGTTGGGCATGAATTTAAAATAGCCTCGCCCAAACAGCTTCAAAAAGTGCTTTTTGAAGAACGGAATTTAACTCCAAGCAAAAAAACACAAACAGGGTGGTCTACCGATATTACGGTGCTGGAGGAGCTTGCCCGTGAAGACGAAGTTCCGGAACTTATTCTTAAACACCGCTCGCTTTCCAAGCTAAAATCAACTTATGTAGATACGCTTGGCACTATGGCCGACTCTAAAGGGCGGGTTCATACAAGTTTTATTCAAACCGGCACGGCGACCGGACGGCTTTCCAGCCGCGACCCTAATTTGCAAAATATCCCTGTCCGCGACGAGGCCGGACGCCGGATTCGGGAGGCCTTTGTAGCTGCGCCCGGCTCCGTATTGGTTTCGGCGGATTACAGTCAAATAGAGCTTGTCATTCTTGCGCACCTTTCCAAAGATGCAAATCTCGTAGCGGCATTTAACGATTGTGTTGATGTTCATGTTCGCACCGCCGCGTTAATTTTTGGCGAAAGTGAGGATAAAATTGATGCTTCAAAACGCCGCATAGCAAAAGTAATAAATTTTGGCGTTATGTATGGAATGAGCGCATTCAGGCTTTCCAGAGAGTTAAAAATAGACCGGCGTAAGGCCACGGAATTTATCGAAGCGTATTTTAAGACCTATTCTGGCGTACGTGTTTTTATAGATGAACTTATAGCGCAAACTGAACGGGACGGCTTTGTTTCCACGATTTTTGGCAGATGCCGCTCCATACCGGCTATAAATTCGTTAAACAAAACAGAGAAGGCCGCTGCCTGCCGTGTTGCGGTAAACACTCCCATTCAAGGCAGCGCTGCCGATATTGTAAAAAAAGCTATGCTTGATATGGATAAGGCGTTAAACGGCGCGGAGCGGCGGAATGGCGTTGGCAGCGCCCGTCTTTTACTTCAGGTACACGATGAGCTTATATTGGAATGTGCCGAGGAGGAAGCTGCGCCGGTTTCTGCCCTTGCGCGTGAAATAATGGAAAACACCGTTAAACTTAGCGTACCGCTTCGTGTTAGCGTTGAAACAGGCTCCCGTTGGGGATATTTTCATTAAAAATACCGGAATTTAAAAGGAGGCGATATGGAACGCTGCGCGGCTTATTTTGATAAAATAAATTTTTACTATAAAAAAAACACTGTTTTTTGCCGAAAATAAGAAAAATGAAAAATTTTACGGCTTTAGCGGTACTTTTAACAAATGTTTCGATTGCCCTTTTTGGCGTTGGCGAAAAGACGCTTAACATAAGCGGAGCTTCCGCCTGGAAGCTCGAACGGGCGGTTGATGTAATTGAACTTAAAGGTATTCGACCAAATTCTGTACTTTCCCTGGTTTCAAGCGGCAGCGCCGGCGGCGCTATGGAAAAAAACCTTGACCTTTATCTTTCTTTTGATGAAGGAGAGCCTGTCCGGTTTCGCGACAGCGCTGGAAACTATTCACTTTTGATTGGAGAAAGCCTGCAGAATGTTGAACGCCGTTGGGCGCGAAAAGGGGCGGGGGCAGCGCTTTTTTCCGGGGCACATTCTGTTTCGTGGCGTTCTGCGGGTAACGAACCTCTAACTTTTAAGGCCAAAAATCCAAACGCTCTTTTTTATGCCGGACGGAATTTATCGGATTTTAGCATTGAGTTTTTTTTATATCCGGCCAATATGGAATCCGGTGAAGAAATTTTTGATTGGACGGCTACGGCAGGCCGCTCTGAGGGCATGAACGCCAATAAACTTCAATACATAAGGGCTGTAGTAGCAAAGAACAGGATCCATTGGCAGTTTGAGAACTTTTTCTGTTCAACTGATAGCGAAGTTTCTTCAAAAAATATTACACTCTCTTCGATGACTGCACTGACGCCTTCGCGCTGGAGTCATCATCTTATCAGATTCGAGGCAGGCACCGGTCTGCTTGAATATCTTGTAGATGGAAATATCGAAGCGGTTACATACGCCACAAGTTCCGGAATGGAAAGAGGTGAAGTTTTGACTCCTGTTATAGGAGAAAGAGGCCGTTTTGCCATTGGAAGGCAGTTTAATGGCTTTGTGGATGAATTAAAGGTATCCGGCGCTTTTGAAACGTCTTCAGTGGCGAACCGTTATGCGGCAAAAGGCGGTAAAATAGAGACCAGTCCCTTTGAGCTTGGCGCTTCCGGCGGCGAGCTTCGTAAGATTGATGTTACCGGCGGAGTGCTGCGAATTTCAGGTAAAAATCTGGAAAACAACTATACTCGCGGAGGCGCTTTTCTGTTTCAGGATGGGGCGCAGCTTCAATTTTTTGTACGCACGGCGGAAACCAGTTATTCCCTTTCAAAGTCAGAATGGGCGCCTTTTAAAAGCGGAGCAGAATTACATGGGTTAAAAGGGCGCTTTGCTCAAATCCGGGCCGATTTTTATCCTTCCGGCGACCTGGAAAGCGCGCCTTATATTGAATCGTTTAACGTTGAATTTCTTGTAAAAAAACCGCCAAAACCGCCTGTGCGTCTTAGCGCCCTGGCGCGGGACGGCTCTGTGGAACTTAGCTGGAAGGAAGAAGATTCCGGTGCTGCCGGTTATATTGTTTATTACGGCGTACGGCCGGGAGAATATTTTGGAACAGGCGCAGGGCGCGGTGAATCGCCTGTTGATGTTGGCAAACAGTCCAGTGTAAAGCTCGACAGTCTTAAAAATGGAGTTTTATATTACTTTGCAGTAGCGGCTTATGATGATTCAGGTCCAAAAAACCCGGGAGAGTTTAGCCGTGAAGTTTCCGCAAGACCACTCAGGATGCTTGAATGAGTATAAACCGGGCGATTGAGACTCAAATACAAAATCGTGTAAAAACAATGCCTGCATTGCCGCAAACAGCTGATCATATATACCGCATCTGTCAATCGTACAATGTGCAGGCGGGAAGTTTATACAAGCTAATTTGCCTTGACCCGTTTATTTTTTGCCATACGCAGGCACTTTTTAACAGCTATTTTCCAAAATTAAATGAGCGCTTCTATAGTATCGCCGAAATAATCATAATGCTTAACATAAATACTGTAAAAAATTATATTGTTCCTTTTGCGCAGACGACACACGAAGGGATTTTAGGAAAAACAATTTCCAAAAACTTTATAGAAGCAAATAATAAATTATTTTTACATTCTGTTGCTGTTGGGATTACATCGCGCTTTATAGCAGGTTTGCGCGGAGTAGATGCGCTTCAGTTTGAATATTATTATTCAGCCGGATTTTTGCACGATATTGGAAAATTTTTTTTTATTGAAGAAGCCGGTCATAGCGAAGTAGGGCAGGTGGCGCTAAAACAAATGTCTCTTTACAGCGGGCTGCAAAATGTTATAGCATTTCATCACGATGCGCTGAAGTTTTCTGGAAAAGACGCAGAAATTGTCAGGACTGTGGCGCTTGCGGATTGCTGGGTAAAGAGGAAGCTGGAATTGAAAATGGATAGCTGTGAGCCAAAGTTTGAAAACGCTCTTATTAATAAGCTGGAGCTTAATCAGGCAATTTTCAATCAGCTTGAAAACCTTGTTCCAAATGAATTAAAACGTGTTTCGACGTTTATAAAATCGGGGGCGGTTTAATGCTTTCTGTTCGTTTTTGGGGAGTACGTGGTTCTATAGCCTGCCCGGGCAGTTCTACGCTGCGTTTTGGCGGCAATACAGCCTGCCTTGAAATTTGCGCGGACGAAAGGCTTATTATTGTTGATATGGGAACCGGTATTTTCAGGCTTGGCGCTCATCTTGTTTCAAACGGCTTAAAAAAAGGCCCCATAGAAGCGGATGTTTTTATAACCCACACTCATATTGACCATTTAATTGGCTTCCAGATGTTTACTCCTTTTTTTATTGATAAAACAAAAATAAGGATGTATGGCCCGGTGCTTCCAAATAATGTAAGTATTCAAAAAATAATAAGCGACCAGATGTCTTATAATCTTTGGCCTGTCAGACTGCGCGAGCTTACAGCTGAAATCATGTTTTACAGCATAGGGGAGGCTGTTATAGATTTGGGCGGAGGGCTTAGCGTATGTTCAAAATATTTAAATCATCCTGTTGTGTGTTTGGGTTACCGTTTTATGTATCAGGGTAAATCTATAACAACAGCGTTTGATAACGAAGTATACTGGAATATTTTTAATACAGAAAACAACGATGACTTCTTTTTTGAAGATGCGCGGCGTTCAGGCGAAATTGCCGTGCGCGAAGAGAATAAAAAACTTATCTCTTTTTATAAAGATACAAACATTCTTATATACGACAGCGCTTATACTCAGGATGAGTACAATGCCGGAAAGCAGCACTGGGGACATTCTACTTTTACAAATGCTGTTAAGGCGGCAAACGAAGCCAATGTTGAAAAACTTGTACTCTTTCATCATGACCCGTCAAGAAGTGATGAGGAGCTTGCGCGCATTGAAACAGAATGTAAAACTGTTCTTAATGCGAGAGATGATTTAGAAATAATAGCTGGCAGGGAAGGGATGACTATAGTCGCATAATAGCCTGTAAATGGAGTTGATGGTGAATTATAAAATTGAAAATTTTTTAAGAATGGCGCTTTGCTGTGCCGCAATCGTGTATTTTCCGCACGCGGCGCTGAAGCCTGTTGTGGCTTTTTCGAATTACATATTTGCAAAAAGTTCTAATGCTGATGGTATTGGCGGTCAGGCATATCCTGCAGCCGAGCTGGAAGAGATTTCTGTAGCGTCTGACGAAAGCGAGCAGGAGGTTGTTATTCCTGTGCCGGAAGAATATTCAGCGCCGCAGCTTCTTTTGTTTTCGGCTCATAAAATTCAAAAAGGAGATATGATAGGCGCGCTTGCCGAAAGTTTCGGGCTTAATCAAGGCACTATTGTTTCTGTAAACGGCATAAAAAATTCACGCGCAATTTATCCAAATGAAGTTTTAAAGATTCCGAATCAGGATGGAATTATGCATAGTGTTTCTTCCGGCGAATCTATTGCTTCAATAGCGCAGAAATACTCTGTTGAACCGGAGCCGCTTATTACCGCAAATGAACTTTTTGGCGAAAAAGTAAATTCAAATACAAAACTTTTTATACCGGGCGCAAAACTGGATTATGCTCAATTACAGGAAATTAACGGAGATTTATTTATTTGGCCTGTACGCGGCAGAATTACATCGCGTTATGGTTACAGGATAAGTCCTTTTAGCGGCGCGCGTACATTCCATACCGGAATCGATTTAAGCGGTGTAACAGGTACGCCAATAAAGGCGGCAATGAGCGGCCGTGTAACCTCGGCAGGATATAACAATGTATTTGGAAATTATGTTGTTATAGCGCATCATTCAAATTACCGCACTTTATACGGACACATGAGTTCGATACGGGTAAGAAACGGCGTTTATGTTAGAACAGGCGAGATAATAGGCTATGTTGGAAATACAGGGCTGAGTACAGGTTCGCATCTGCACTTTACGGTTTATAAAAATGGCCGTACTGTAAATCCGCTTGTTTTAATAAACTAAATATGCGCCGCTAGTCAGAAAACGAATCTACTGAATTGAAGATAGTATGAAAGTATTCTGGCGTAAGCGGCGTATTCTGGCGGTTTAACGCATGGCGTTCTGCGGAAAGGTTGCTGTAGTTTTCAAGTAATTCAACACGAAAACCGGAAGAATCACGTTCATAATGCGTTACAAGCGGAATAAGCGCGTAATTTTTTATATAAACAGCGCCTTCTTTGGTTTTGTTCAGCTTTACCGACATCATTCCGCCAAGCATACGCGGCGTTTCGTTTTGAGCCGAAATAAGGTTGCCAAGCGAAAAATAGCATAACATTCTGCTGCCGTTTTTACGTTCTATCCAGCGGACAGGCTGTAACACATGGGGGTGATGTCCTATAACAAGGTCAACGCCGCGCTCTGCCAAAAAAACAGCGAGTTCTTCCTGCGTGGCGTTTGGCGTATGCTCATATTCTTTGCCCCAATGCATGGACACTATTAAAAAATCGCATTTAGCGCGAAGCGCGTCAATTTCTTTGGCCATAATTTTTTTGTCTATTAACGATACAAGCCATGGTTTGTCGTCAGGAAGGCTCATGCCATTTAAGCCGTAGGTATATGATAAAAAACCTATTTTAACTCCTTTCGATATAATTATGCGTGGCTTTTTCCGTTCTTCTTCAGAACGGTGAATTCCAAGCGTGGTAATATTTTTTTTTGTTTTCCAGTAATCCATTACGGCAAAAACCGCCGCTTCGCCCTTATCCATGCTGTGGTTGCTTGCATGGTTTACAACATTAAATCCTGTCCAAATCAACGCATCTCCAATTTGTTCCGGCCCGTTAAACTGCGGGTATCCTGAATAACCAAACGCTTCTCCCGCTATAAGCGTTTCCTGGTTTATAAACGCTATATCTGCGGCGCTTACCACATCGCGTATGCCTCTGTAAAATGGTTTAAAATTGAATTCGCCGGTTTCATTCTCAGCATAAGTAATTAGCGCTTTATGAATTAAATTATCTCCAACCGCTATAATATTTATTGTACGCCGGTCATATTTTTTTATTGTGGCGCAGTCAAATAATAAAAAAACAAAAAAAACGCATAATATGCGAAGGCGACTTTGCGAATTATTTTGCCGCATGGATAACAAAAATTAAGACGCTTTAATCATATTGTTATAACAAGCTGCGCTTTTGAGAGCCGGTTTGTTATATACATCATATCAACTATGCTTCCTACGGCAAGAGAATCTGCAAGTTTGTAATAGTTGGCGCAGGTGCCGCAAGTGCAGATATTTGTGCCTTTTTCTTCCAGCGTTTTTAGGTCTGGAACGGTGTTTGCCCCTTCTGTTGTTAGATGAGCGCCGCCGTTTAAAAAGATTACCGCTTCCGGCAATGGATTAAGCTGTGTAAGCGAAAATATAAAGCCTTTAATAAGAAGCCGGCCCAGTTCGTCCGCGCCTGTCCCCATGCTGCTGGACGTTAGTAGTACTACCGGCCCGCGCGCGGATTCCGAAGCGGCGTTTGCCGCTGTGTTTACGGCTGAATTGCCTGCCGGTTCTTTAAAAAATTGAGCTGAATTTCCGCCTTTTATTATGGTTACCTTGTATTCCGAAGCCCCTGTTTCTTCGTAAGAAAAAGCGCAGCCTGTTCCTTTTGCCATTTTTTCCAGGTTTTGTACCGCGACTATATTGTCAACCAGAACTTCGACTCCGGCAGCGTCATTTTCGGCAAGCGCTTTTTTTGCGTTTACCACGGGAATTGGGCATGGATTACCGCGCATATCCAATGTTTTCATTTATAACTCCTCTGTTTATGGAATAATATCCGCAAGATATTAGTTGATTTTACATGATTTTTGCGGTATTCCGCAAGTGATTTATT
>JAIRPU010000076.1 GCA_031256815.1 Spirochaetaceae bacterium | reverse complement strand
AGTGATAAACGTTTTCTTTGGATTTACCGGTTATGCTGTTGTATTCTTTTAACCGCCGTTCCAAATCATTCGTCTTGCCTATTTTGCATTTTGAAGGCTCCAGAGAGGCTTGAACTATGGATATGTATTCTTTTTCCATTTTTGCCATCTTTCAATGGTTTTGGCTCATTATACCCCTGTTTTTTAATGCGTTCAAGCCCATGTTTTGTGTGATTTTTTATACATTCCGGCGGCAGCTTAAGTCCCTGCGAATTGTGGCGGGCAGGGTGGGTTAAGATAAAGTTTTGAAAGAAAATTCCGATACGATTAGTATTGGGAGGATAAAATGCTAAATGGTTTTTCAAAGACAATAGATTTAATTCACCGTTCTATGGATGCTGAATCTGTGCGCCGTGATGTTATAGCAAATAATCTTGCAAACGCAGAAGTTCCAAATTTTAAACGCAGTGAATTAAACTTCGAAAGCGCGCTTAAACAAGCGCTTGAATCTGAAGAACGAAAGCCTGTAATAGAGCTTTTAAGAACAGACCCGCGTCATATTTCAAATTATATGCCGCTTGATTACCGTGATGTGCGGCCGCGCCGTGTGCTGGACTATCTTACTCAAAGTAAAGCCAACGGAAATAATGTAGACCCGGAACAGGAATTCAACCTGCTTGTTCAAAACCAGATGCGTTATATGCTTATGGCGCAATCTGCAAATTATGAATTTGAACAAATTAGCAATGTTTTAAGGGGATAATTTTGGGACTTTTAACAGCAATAAATATAGCTTCTACAGGCATGGCGGCGGAACGCCTCCGTACCGATGTAATAGCCGATAACATCGCCAATGCAACAACAACACGCACATCGGAAGGCGGCCCCTACAGGCGCAGCCGTGTTATAATGCGTCCGCGCGTGGAACAGGCCTATTGGCGCAGCCCTTTTCTGCCGGACGGTATGGACAACGGCGTTGGCAAAGGGGTTCGTGTTTCTGAAATTCAAAAAGATACCGCTCCGCCGAGGCTTGTATATGACCCTTCGCATCCTGACCGGATTTTAGACGGCCCTAATAAGGACTATGTTGAAATGCCGAATGTTGATATAGTAACAGAGATGACGGATATGATAGCCGCTACACGCGCATACGAAGCCAATGCGTCGGTAGTGGAAGGTTCCAAAACAATGTTTATGCGCGCGATTGACATTGGAAGCAGAACTTAGTTTTATATATTCGCATATTATGCAGTATGCGGATTTCGCTAGTTTTAAATTATTTTGCCGATAATCGAATTATGATTTGCTATTTACCTTTTTGCCGTGTTTCACGGCGCTTTATTCTTGCGGTTTTGATATGTGTTATTACCGCGCTTGCCGTTGTTTCGTGCGCGACTACTGCTGTTGCAGCGCGTCCAAATACCTTTTTGGATTCGGTATATGCGCGTTTACAACGCGGCGATCTTGAAGGCGCGCTTTCGCTGTTTGATTCATTGTCGCCTGAAGCCGCCGCTAAAAGCTCTAATCTTATGGTAAAAGCCTCTATTTATTTTTCCGCAGGTAAACTTGAAAAAGCGCGTGAAACCGCCGCGCTTGCCCGCGAAAACAGCAGCACAACAAAAGATTCTCTTGAAGCACAATTTGTGCTTGCAAATATTGACGGCGCTGAAGGTAAAACAAAGGAGCAAAAAGCAAAATTAGACGCAATATTAAAAACCGACCCCGTTTTTGTTCCGGCATTAAACGCCAACGGTACGCTTGCGCTAAATAATAACGAACTCCGTAATGCTGCGGGCTATTACGATGCCGCTTTAAAAGTTGAACCCAAAAATGTGGATGCGCTTACAGGACGCGCTCAGGTTTTTCGTCTGCAGCGCCAGCCCAAAGAAGCGCTGCGCCGTTTAAACGAAGCGGTTGAACTTTATCCGAATGACGCGCAGGTGCTGGCACAGCGCGGCCGGCTTTTACGCGAAATGGGGAACCCAAAAGATTCGCTTGTCGACCTTGACAAGGCAAAAAAGATAGCGCCCGGTGATTATTGGATTTCTTATGACCGCGGACGCGCCCTGCTCGCAATGGACAAAAAACGTGATGCGCTTAGCGAATTTGAAAACGCCGAAAAAATTAATCCTAATATTTTTGTCTCTTATGTTTACAGCGCCGGAATTAAAGATGAATTGGGCGAATATAAATCTGCCATGCGCGATTATGAAGCGCTTGTTAAAATAAAACCGGATTATTATTTTGGCCAGGAAATGCTTGGCGTTCATTATATGCGCGAAAAGCGTTTTGATTTAGCGCGGGACGCATTCCGCACCGCCTACGAAGCTTCCAAAGGTACTTATTCCTATGCAATACTTTCTGTAATTAATGGCTTGTACGCCGGCGGAAAACCCGCTCAATTTAAAGAGTTTCTGGAAGAAATTATGCGTAAGGCAGACCGTTCCAAAATCGATTATTATGTGATGCGGCTTTTTTACGACTTTAAGGGAGACGGGGATATTGCGCAGCGCACCAATGCGGAAAAAGACCTGCGGCAAAAAGCAAAGAATCTTTTTTATCTTGCCAGTTATTACAGCGTTAAAGGAAATGAAGGACTTGCGCAAAAACTTTTTAATGAATTTAAAGGGCTGCAATGCCGCGAATCGCTTGAATGGCGGATATTTGAAATGGTTTTTGAAACAGGCGGGGTTAAAGCGGCAAATGCTGCCACAGGCGCGCGCGGAAACAGTTAATTAGCATGAGCCGTACTCAAATAGAATTAGATAAGGGTAATATAACCCTTATTGGTACCGCGCACATTTCCAGAGAAAGCATAGAAGAAGTGTCGCGCTGCATAAGAGAAGAAAAACCGGATATTGTTTGTGTAGAAATAGACAGCGGGCGTTACGATTCAATAACCGGGGCAAACTGGCAAAAACTAGATATGATAAAAACAATCCGCGAAGGCAAAGGGTTTTTGCTTATTGCCAATTTGGTTTTATCTTCGTTTCAACGGCGTTTGGGCAGCGAAGCGGGAGTTGAACCGGGCGAAGAAATGAAGGCCGCAATTCAAATTGCAAAAGAGCTTGGTATTCCTTTTGCGTTCTGCGACCGCGAAGTTCAGCTTACATTACGCCGCGCCTGGGCAAAATGCGGTTTTTTTAGCCGCGCAAAGCTTCTCTCTGTTTTAATTTCAAGCGCGTTTAATACAACCAAAATAAGTGAAGAAGAAATAGAAAACCTAAAAAAAAATTCAGAGCTTGACAGCATGATGAATGAAATTTCAGATTTTCTTCCTGAAGTAAAAGAAACTTTAATTGACGAACGTGATTATTATCTTGCTGCGAAAATTTGGGAAGAAAGCGCCGGCAAAAATAAAACTGTTGCCGTTTTGGGTGCAGGGCATCTTAACGGCGTACGCGCTCATATAGAAAAATTTGCGTCTGAACAGATTGAAAAAAAAATTGATTTAAGCGCCATTGAAGTAACTCCGCGTCCCGGCCTGTGGTCTAAAATTGCGGCTTGGATAATTCCGGCATTAATAATTGTTTTTGTTGCCATAGGAATTTGGCGCGCTGATTTTTCGCAGGTAAGCGAAGGGCTGTTACGCTGGTTAATTTGGAACGGCTCCCTTGCCGCGCTTGGCGCGCTTATCGCTCTGGCGCACCCATTGGCGATTTTAATTTCGTTTATAGGAGCGCCTATTGGAACATTAAGCCCCGTTATTAGCGTTGGGTTGTTTTCCGGAATTGCGCAGGCATGGCTTCGCCGTCCGCGAATAGAAGATGCGCAAACGCTGACAGATGACGCTATGAGCATAAAAGGAATTTATCGTAACCGTATAACTCATATTCTTTTGGTTTTTTTTCTTGCGTCTTTGGGGGGCGCAATTGGCAATATAATTTCTTTTGCTTCTTTTGCAAAAATTATATCCAATTTTTTTTAGCAGCTATGCTCTGGGCGCGGTTGCCGGGTCAAGTGAAGTGCGATTTAAATATATCATAAAAGTTAGTTGAGGCTTTGCAGTATGAGCGCTTACGCCAAGTCTGCCGACTTCTGTGCCCGGCACAACGCGGTCGCCTTTGCGGACAGAAAGTGTTTCGCATCCGCCATAAAAATAATCATAGCCGGAATCGCTTTTTACGATTACCACTCTGCCATAACCGCGATATGGCCCTGCGGAAACAACCGTCCCGCTGGAAACACTTCGCACCGATTCGTTTGGCTCGCCTGTTAAAAGCATTCCAGGACTTAGTTTGCCGCTTATATACGTTTGTTCTTTTGCCGTAAACGGCCATATTGTGGCTTTGTTTTTGGATTCTGTTTTTGGCGGGACATAAGGCGCTTTTTTTGCCGGCTGCGCTGTAGGCTTTTCTTTGGAAGCTCCGGCAGAGGTTTCCTGCGGCGCGCTAATAACTAAAACATCGCCTGCTTTAAGCACATAATTTAACGGAAGCGCGTTTAATTCCCGTAATTCGGTAAGGCTTATTGCGTATTTACGGGCAATTCCTGTTAGGGTTTCGCCTTTTTCTGTGTAATGTGTACGCGGTTTTTCGTTATCTGCTTTAAGCTGGGGGGCCATTAACGAACCTTGCGGAATACGGATTTTTTGACCTACGCGGATTCTGCGCGCATCATCTATGCCATTTAGTAAAAGAATATCTTCAACTTTAACTCCGTATTGCCGCGCCATTGAATATGCGGTTTCTCCATTTGCAACCACATGAATAAGCTCGCCGGCATGAAGCAGCGCAGTAAAAACAAAAAAAGCTACAGTAAAAAATGCGCGCCCGCAAACCCGTTGAGTAGTCTCCATACAAAGAGTATCGGCATTTTGGCGCGCCGGCTTTAGCGGAAAATTAAGTTTCTTTTATGTTATATTTCCTGCGGAAACGCTCGATACGGCCTGCGGTGTCTACAAGTTTTTGCTTGCCTGTAAAAAAAGGATGGCATGCTGAACAAATTTCGACCTTAATGTCTTTTGCCGTAGAACGGGTTTCTATAACATTGCCGCAAGCGCAAGTTATAGTTGTAACTTCGTAATTTGGATGAATTCCGGATCTCATATAATCTCCTATCCTGGGCAGTTTTACATACAAAAAAAAACTTGTCAATAAGTTTGTATTTGTTTGCAGAAATTCCGAATTAGAAATATTTTGTGGCGGGCCATGGGCTATTATTTTGAAAAAAGGCGGCAGCCGGCAGTGGCAGCCGGCGTGGCTGCCCGCGCAGCGGACTGGGCAGGCGCTTTTGCTTTGCAAAAATGCGCCCAAATAATAAAAATGAATATATTAAACTGCGCCGTCAGAAAGGTTATATCTTTTCAAATGCTAAATGAATGTTTTTTGAGACCGTCTCTATCAGTTCCGATTCAGCCTGGCGTTTGCGCATTTCTTCGTAGCTCTGCGCGCCTGAAACAGGCTCGTTTTCTTTTAGAAACAACTGGTAGGGTTCTATTTTAAGCGCAAAAGCAATTTTTTCTATAAATTGAATTGACGGGCATTTCCGCCCGCACTCTATTTGCCGTATATACGAGTAGGTAAATCCCGATAATCCGGCTAATTTTTCCTGCGAAAAGCCGTTTAGTCTGCGCCATTTTCGGACATTCTGAATGACGGTTTTGCCAACATCCATAATCGTATTCTATAAGATAACTATTCTAAGGGTTACCGTTTCTTGACGGAAACAAAATATTGAGTTACGCTCTCTAAAAGAAAACGTTGAAAGGAGTGAGAGATGGCTCAATTAAAAACGGGGGCAAAAATCAAACTGGAAAACGGCGCTTTTAAGGAAGCGGTAATTGTGCGTGTGCTGGGCG
>JAIRPU010000048.1 GCA_031256815.1 Spirochaetaceae bacterium | reverse complement strand
GCTAGCGAGGGTGTAATCTCCCCTCCCCCGCCGCCCCTCCCCGGCTGCCCCGCCGGGGGGCGCGGCGGCGGCGGCCCCCCCAGAACATCCTGCCTTTTGTGATGACGGCGATAAATATCGCTTCCGGCGCGGTATATACGCGAGGCTTACAAGTAAAAGATAAACTGCAATTATACGGAATGGCGCTTGTATTTTTGGTATTGTTATACAATTCGCCGGCGGGATTGGTATTTTACTGGACGCTTAACAATGTATTTTCGCTTGTAAAAAATATTTATTTTAAAATACGATTTCCAGGTAAAAGAAAAATAGTTTCCGCATTTATTTTGATTATATGCGCTTTTATGATTTTCTATGTACTTGCAGTTCATCACGGCGATATAAGCGTAAGAATGTTTTTAGCGGTTATATTTGCCCTCATTATACTTATAGCTTTAATTTCTCCTTTTGTAAAAAAAATTTTTGCCATGCGGCATGTCATACCTGAAAATCGTAGCGGTTTTTTTGAGACGCCCAATTCCAAACAAACATTTGCGGTTTTTATCTCTTCTTTTTTTGTAATATGGCTTTTATTTGGAATTAGCACTCCAACGCAGCTTATCGCAGCCTCGCCGCAGGAATTTTCATTTATTGATAATTATACTTCGCCGTTTTTCTTTATTTTTAATACAGGCCTGCAGGTTTCAGGTTTCTTTCTTTTTTGGGGTATATGCCTTTATTTTCTTTTTCCAGCAAAAATCAAAAAACATTTCGCATTTGCGGGAATGATATTATGCGCTTGTTTTCTCTGCGACACCTTTCTGTTTTCAGGCAGCTATGGGCTTATATCGGTAAATTTAGTGTTTGCAGGCGATGTGAGACACTCTTTAAAATCAATTATTATTAATATACTCGCGTTATGTATACCGTCTGGTATTCTGGCATTTTTGTATTTCTCAAAATGGAAAAATATAATACCGGTTGTTTTTGGTATATGCGCTGTTTCGCTTGCGGGGCTCTCTTTTGTAAACGCGGCGGCAATACAGAAAGAATTGGCGCATCTTGCTTCATATAGCGCCAATAAAGAGATGATGCCTACACAAACCAAGCCAATACTTCAGCTTTCAAAAACCGGTAAAAATGTGGTTGTTATTATGCTTGACAGGGCCATTAGTGTTTTTGTTCCGTATATTTTAGAAGAAGCCCCCGAACTCAAAAAAGACTATTCGGGATTTATCTATTATCCAAATACGGTTTCGTTTAACGGGTATACGGCAATCGGTTCTCCGCCTATATTCGGCGGCTATGAATACACGCCGGAAGAAATAAACAAGCGCGATAGTGTTCCTTTGGTTGAAAAACACAATCAGGCGTTATTAATGATGCCCCGTATTTTTTCCGAAAACGGTTTTGCGGTTACCGCAACCGACCCGCCTTATGCAAATTACAATCAGAAAACCGCGCTTGATATTTATGAACCCTATCCCGACGTAAAAGCGTATATAACCGATTCAGTGTATACCGATTTATGGCTTTTGGAACATAATCTTTCTCTTCCTTCGGCAAGCGATATATTAAAACGAAATATGTTTTATTACAGCGTTTTCAAGGGGCTTCCTCTTGCTTTTAGGCGTGCATTTTACGCAAAAGGTAATTGGTGCGCTACGGTTTACGGACAAAGCCTCAGACTGACACTTAACGGATACGCGGTTCTTGATTATCTGCCGCAATTAACCGCTATACAAAACGAAGAAAAAGGCGCGCTGCTTTTACTGACAAACAATACAACCCATGAAACATCGTTTTTACAGGCTCCCGAATACAGACCAAAATTGCAGGTTTCTGATTACGGAACAAGCAAATTTAAAAAAGAAGCGGCGTATCATATAAATATTGCTTCGTTAAAACGCCTTGCCGATTGGTTCGCGTTTCTAAAAACAGAAAATTTATACGATAACACAAAAATTATTATCGTATCTGACCATGGCCCGCAACCTAACTTTGTTACAAAAATAGGACTGCCTTTTAATGTAGATCAATTCAATCCGCTTTTGATGGTAAAAGATTTTAACGCATCAGGCGATATAACAACTGATATGGCTTTTATGTCAAACGCTGATGTTCCCTCGCTTGCGCTGCAAAATATACTGGACGGCGCGGTAAATCCGTTTACCGGAAACGCGGTTACCATGGAAAATAAAAAATCGCCGCTGTATATTGCCATGTCAGGCTCAATTCATTTACAGAGAAGACAGGCGACCAGGTTTACACTTAATCCTGCATTGGATTACTATGTCCACGATGATATTTTCAAACCCAAAAACTGGATAAGGGCGGATAGTTATGAAAATGGCAGCCAGGCGGACGAACAGCTGTAGTCCAATGCCGCCTGATGTTATATTTCTATCGTCTGTTGGCAATTATTTATCAGCATAATTGATTTTTTATTAAAAATAAATTATAGTATCTATTGTTTTAATCTGAAAATGATTTTTTAAGGTTTTACAGAGGAAAATCATGTTTATACGTTCAAAAGCTCCATTGCGGCTGGGATTTGCCGGCGGTGGAACTGACATATCTGCGTATTATAATATTTATGGCGGATATGTACTAAATGCGACAATCGACAGGTATGCGTATTGTACAATAGAACCAAATGATAATAATAAAATTGAATTTTGTGCGGCAGATCTTGAAGCAACAGAAAAATACAACGCGGATGCGGAATTGCCGGTTTCCAGCAAACTAAAACTTCATACAGGAATATATAACAGAATTGTGCGTGATTTTTGCAAAGGCAAACCGCTTTCTTTTAAGATGACAACGTATTCTGATGCGCCCGCCGGTTCCGGACTTGGTTCTTCTTCAACAATGGTTGTTGCAATTATTAAAGCGTTTACAGAATGGCTTAATTTGCCGCTTGGAGAATATGATATTGCGTCTCTTGCGTACACTATAGAACGGCAGGATTTGGCGCTTGCCGGCGGCAAACAGGACCAGTATGCGGCAACATTCGGCGGATTAAATTTTATGGAATTTGATAAAAACGACAAGGTAATTGTAAATCCTTTGCGTTTAAAAAGGTGGATACGCAACGAGCTTGAAGCATCTTTGGTTCTTTTTTACACAGGCGTATCACGGGAGAGCGCGGCAATTATTCAAAATCAAATTGAGAATACAGAAAACAAGGATGGTCAAAGTCTTGAAAATATGCATGAATTAAAAAAAGAAGCGGTTATAATGAAAGAGTCTCTTTTAAAGGCGGATTTTGACGGGTTTTCGCAGTGTTTAAAACGAACATGGCTTGCAAAAAAAAGAACGGCCTATTCTATTTCTAATTCATTTCTTGATAAACTTTACGATGACGCAGTTTTATCCGGAGCAAAATCGGCAAAAATTTCCGGTGCGGGCGGCGGCGGTTTTATGATGTTGTATTGTAATCCATGCGACCGTGTAAAACTTGTTAAATCTCTAAAAGAAAAAGAAGGTAATGTTGAAACTGTCAGTTTTACGGATGAAGGAGCGCAGGCATGGGTCATATATTAGAATTATGTAAAAGGTATCCGCAGCTTGCGCCAATTCAGGAGAGCATAAGAGAAGTCTATTCAATTTTGGAAAGCACATTTGCCTCCGGGCATAAATTGCTTGTTGCCGGTAATGGAGGAAGCGCAAGCGATTCGGAGCATATTGTTGGCGAATTGATGAAGCGCTTTCATTTTCCGCGTTTATTATCGCATGAATTTACAAGCAGTCTTGCCGCTTTAAAACAGACATCAACTTTAGATTCTGAATATTTTGACTATGTTCATCATTATTTGCATGGAGCAATACCGGCAATCGCGCTTACCAATCATAACGCGCTTTCAAGCGCATGTATAAACGATGAAGATGGAAATGTTATATTTGCGCAGCAGCTTTACGGATGGGGCGTGGAAGGCGATGTGTTTATGGGCATTTCAACTTCAGGCAACGCGAAGAATGTAATTTACGCGGCAATTACCGCAAAGGCAAAAGGTTTAAAAGTTGTTTCGCTTTCCGGCGCTACAGGAGGAAAACTTGCAAAATTAGCGGATGCTTCAATCAATGTTCCGGAACACGAAACTTATAAAATACAGGAACTTCATCTGCCTGTTTACCACACATTGTGCATGATGCTGGAGGAACGTTTTTTTACATGACAGTAGTAATAATGGCAGGCGGCAAAGGAACACGTGTTGCCAAAATAGCAAATGATATTCCAAAGCCAATGATGCGCATTGCCGGAAAGCCGATACTTGAACATCAGCTTTGCTGCCTTGCATCCAATAATTTAAAAAACATAACCATAGTAACCGGACATTTGGGCGATGCTATATCAAAATACTTTGGAACCGGAGAGCGTTTTGGCGTTTCTGTTTCTTATTATAACGAAACTTTACCGCTTGGTACTGCGGGCGCTTTATTTAAAATGCTTGATTCTTTGGACGAAGAAATTTTGCTTATTAATGGCGATATAATTTTTGATGTGGATATAGAAAGAATTGTTCAGTTTCACAGAAAAAAAAACGCGCTTGCCACACTCGTAACGCATCCCAACTCTCACCCTTACGACAGCAGTATTCTCGTAACAAATAATGAACAGCGCGTAACGGCATGGCTTGGCAAAGAAGATGAAAGGCGCTTTTATAAAAATGAAGTGAACGCCGGAATTCATTTGTTGTCAAAAAAATTGCTGCTTTCTGTAAACATTGAAAAAGAAAAAATTGATTTAGACAGCGATATTTTGAAGCCCGCGCTGGGCGGCGGCGGTATATTCGCGTACAATACACCTGAATATATAAAAGATATGGGAACGCCGGAAAGATTTGCAAGCGTAACTCATGATGTGGAAAGCGGGCTTGTTGGTGCAAAAAATCTTTCGCGGCGTCAGCGCGCAATATTTCTTGACCGTGACGGCACCATTAACAGAGCGTCTGGTTTTGTTTGCAGTCCGGAAGAACTCGTGCTTATTGACGGCGCGGCAGAGGCAATAAAAAAAATAAACAGCTCAGGTTATCTTGCAATTGTTATAACCAACCAGCCGGTAGTGGCGCGCGGACAGGTTAGTTTGGAAACACTGGAAGAAATACACCGCAAGTTGGAAACAGATTTAGGAAAAGAAGGCGCGTATCTTGACGCGATTTATTTTTGTCCGCATCATCCAGACAAAGGATTTGAAGGCGAGCTTGCTGAATATAAAATTGAATGTGAATGTAGAAAACCAAAGCCAGGTATGCTGCTGCAGGCGGCAAAAAAATTCAATATAGATTTGACAGAATCATGGATGACAGGCGATTCATGGCGCGATGTTGAAGCGGGCGCTGCCGCAGGCTGTAAAAGCGCCATGCTGCAGGGCAACGAAACAAAAGCAGGAATTAAACCGGCAGATGGCGTTCCATTGTATAACAATCTTTTGGAATTTGCCGGGAGTATATTATGAATGTGGCTATTGTGCATTACTGGCTTGTTGGAATGAGGGGTGGAGAAAAAACACTTGAAGCTTTTCTGGAATTGTTTCCGCAGGCCGATATTTACACTCATGTTTACGACCCGGATTCTGTTTCGGATAAAATAAAAAATCATAAAATAATTACATCTTATATTAATAGACTGCCTTTTGCAAAAAAATTATATCAGATATATATGCCGCTTATGCCGGCCGCGTTAATTCATTTTAATTTGCAAAAATACGAACTTGTTATATCAAGCGAGGCAGGGCCGGCAAAGGGCGTTGTTCCCTCTCCGGATGCGTATCATATTTGTTATTGTCATTCGCCTATGCGTTATATATGGGATATGTATCATGAATATTCTGCGGCGTCCGGGTTAATAAAACGCGCATTTATGCATTTGCTTACGCCGCGGCTGCGTTTGTGGGATGTATATTCGGCAAATCTTGTTGACAGGTTTATTACAAATTCAAACTGGACGGCAAAACGGATTAAACGTTACTACAATCGTGAAGCCGAAGTTGTTTTTGGGCCTGCGGATATTGAAGGCTACATTGAAACTGAACGCGCTCCGGAAGATTATTATCTTTTTTTTGGACAGGTAACCTACAATAAACGTGTGGATATAGCGATTGAAGCCTGCGTTAATTTGCAAAAAAAGCTGATTGTTGCCGGCGCGGTTAGCAGCATGAAGTTTATAGAGGCGTATCAAAAAACAGAATTAGTCCAGTTTACAGGCCGTGTAAGTGCAGAAAAAATAAAAAAACTTTTTGCCGGCGCAAAGGCGCTGCTGTTTCCGGGCATAGAAGATATGGGTTTTGTTCCGCTGGAAGCGCAGGCGGCAGGCTGTCCTGTAATTGCGTTTAGAAAGGGCGGGGCGCTTGATACGATTGTTGAAGGCAAAACAGGCGTTTTTTTTGACGAGCCAAATTCAAGTTCTCTTGCGCTGGCAATTCAGAATTTTGAAGCTTCGGAAGCGCAGTTTAACGAACGTTCAATTTATACAGAATATGTACGCCGATTTTCAAAAGCGGCGTTTTTTGAACGGGTAAAAAAAATTATAGATGAAAAAAAACGTGTATAGCATATTTTTTAATATTTTAGTATAACAAAAAAAACAAGAGGTTAGTATGGAATCTAAACGAACAGGCAGTTCATTTAACAGCCTGCACAACAAACGCCGGCTTGAATCAATTTTCCTTTTTACAACAGGAAAATGTAATGCAGCCTGCGCTCAATGTTTTTACGCCAATGATATGGCGCAAAAAAACGCGGATCTTGGCTTTGATGAAATCAAAAAAATTTCACAAACCGCAGGACAAATTAACAGGCTTTGGCTTTCTGGCGGAGAGCCAACTTTGCGGGAAGATTTGCCTGAAATTATCGAAATGTTTTATAAAAACAACGGCATAAAAGATATTAATATGCCCACAAACGGTATTAAAGGCGACCGTGTAGTTGAATGGTTAAGCCGGCTGCGCAAAAACTGTCCTGAATGTAATATTACAATAAGTATTTCGTTTGACGGCTTTGGCGAAACGCACGACAAACAGCGCGGTGTTCCAAGTTTTTATAAAGCTTGTGAATGTATAAAAAAAGTTTGCGACACTTTTAAAAATGACGGCAAGGTTATACGTAACTGCGCGTTTGTTATTACTAAATACAATGTTTCGCAAACAGAAGATTTTATGCGCTGGGTCTTTGGCCGTTTTAACCTGCAAACGCATACAATAGAGGCAGCCCGCGGAAATACCCGTGAAGACGGAATTAAAGTTCTTACAGAAAAAAGTCTAAGGGAGCTGCAGGACAGGGTTTCGCCTTTTACAACAGCTTATGCAGAACGTGTTGCAGATGGAATTAAAGGCGGCATTGCAAAAAAATTAACAAAGGTATTCTATGCCGGTTTAATGCGGACGCTTTACAATATCCGTGCGGATAATATAGACAAACCTGTGCCGTGGAATATGGACTGTACTGCGGGCGAAACAACGCTTGTTATTGATTATGACGGGCGATTCCGCGCCTGCGAGCTGCGCGACCCTGTTGGGCGTGTTCAGGATTACGACTGCGATGTGCAAAAAATAATCGCAAGCGACGCAATGAAAAACGAAATTGAAGCGATTGGGCATGGGTTTAAGGCAAATTGCTGGTGTACCCACGGCTGCTGGATTATGGCATCGCTTGGATTTAATCCCGGCAAAATGATAACAAAAATACTTGGCGGCTATCGTGAAACAAAAAAACTTTATCGTCCATTTGATGTAAGCGAAGAAGCGCTTTGCGCTTTGGAAGCCAAATACGGGATTGATAAAACTAAATTGAAGGAAATTGGCGTAATTTAATGAAAATATTATTGGTTACGCGGGGTTCTCAGGGAGACATTTATCCGTATTTGCCGCTTGCAAAGGCATTGGAAGCGCGCGGACACGAAATAATGCTTCATATCCCGCAAATATTTGAAAAGTTTGCGCTGGAACTTTCAATTCCATATACGCTGCAGGGGCATGATGATATTATTGCGATGCTGGAAAATTCTCCAAATACAAAAGATTTGCTTGAATGGATGCGCCGTGTTATAGATCAGCAATTTATGGAACTTGTACCGCTGCTGGAAAAATATGATGTTCTTGTTGCTTCCAACACCGAGTTTGCCGCGCCAAGCATAGCCGAGTATCTTAAAAAACTTTATATTCGCACTGCTTATGCGCCGCTTATGCCAAGCCGTATTATTCCGCCTCCGGTATTTCCGTTTCCAAAACCCAATCCTGTTATAAGGCCTGTGCTGCTTTGGAAGAGTTTAAATACCGGACTTAATATGGTAGTCCGCTCAACGCTGAATAAAAACAGAAAACGTCTTGGAATGAGTCTTATACGCGACCAGGGGCAGCATGCGCCTTTTAATGCGTTTAATTTAAATCTTTACAGTCCTGCGCTTGGAGAAACTGACCCCGGCTGGCCATATAAATGGGCGCAGGCCGGTTATTGTTTTAACGACCTTTTGCCATACGATGCGGCTGTTTGCGAAAAACTTATTGCGTTTATAAAAAAAGATGAACGGCCTGTATTGTTTTTTACAATGGGCAGCATGATTGGCGATGTGCGTGAACGCATTTGTGTATTGCTTTATGAAATTTGCGAAAAACATGACTGGAAATTCATTGTGGGTTCCGGCTGGAGCGGGCTTGGAAAGAGCCTGCATGACGAAGAGCGGCTTTTTATTCTTAATCAGGTTATTCCGCATAAACTTTTTTTGCCTTTATGCAGCGCTATTATTCATCATGGCGGGGCGGGAACAACGCACAGCGCCGCGCGGGCAGGTATTCCGCAGCTGGTTGTGCCAATGATTATTGACCAGTTTTATTGGGCATACAGGACTGGTGTTTTGGGATTAGGACCTGGCGCTGTTAAGATAAAAAATGTAACAAAAAAAACTCTTGAACCTAAAATATTCGACCTTATTACGAATTCAAATTACAAAAAAAACGCAAAGCTGCTTGGTGAAAAAATACGCGGCGAAAACGGTCTTGAAAAAGCGGTTGATTGTATTGAATCATTAATATGAGGGATAAATGAACGCCGTTGGCATAAAAGATATTGCAAGGCAGGCAGGCGTATCTGTTTCCATGGTTTCGCGTGTAATAAACGGTAAAAGCTATGTAAACGAGGCAAAACGCGAAAAAATACTCCGGCTGATTAACGAAACAGGTTTTGTGCCAAGCAATACGGCGCGTAACATGGTTATGAAGCGGAGTTTTTCCATCGCTATTGTGCTGCCGGATATGTTTAATATTTTTCAGCGGCAGCTTGTAGCGGTAATAGAACGGCAGCTCGATTATTTTGGATACCAGCTGGTCTTTTTTATGGTTAATTTTGATGACGCAAGCGAAGCGGAATGTCTCGCCAGAATTAAATCCGAAAAGATTGACGGGCTTATTTTAATACAGGAAGTTAGGAACATTGAATTTTATGAATATCTTGTGCAAAGAAATATTCCGGCGGTCTCTGTAACTTTTGAACGGAACGGGCTTCCTTCTGTTCATGTTGATGACGAAAGCGCCGCGTTTGAAGCGGTCAGCCATTTAATTAATTTAGGGCACAGAAGTATTGCGTTTATAAACAGCGTTGGTTTTAGTTTTACACGCCACAGGGAAAATGGCTATTACCGCGCTCTTGCAAGCGCATCTATTACGCTGCATGAACCGGTTGCAATTTCTGTACCGCAATTTACGCCGGAAGCCGGAGTTTACGGTATGCGCGGACTTCTTTTAAGCAAACATCAGCATACGGCAATTTTTGCGGCAACAGATGAACTTGCTTTTGGCGCAATCAGGGCCTTAAAAGATTATGGAATTTCTGTTCCAAATGAAGTTTCTGTAATTGGTTTTGATGATATTGATATTTCAAACTTTATGGTGCCGCGGCTTACCACGATTCGTCAGCCTATTCAGGAAATGGGAGAACGGGCGGTGCAGATGCTTAACCGGTTAATTTCGGGTAAAACAGTGCCAAAAAACAAAGTGCTTCTTGAACACAGATTAATTATACGCGAATCAACCGCGGTGCCGGCATAATTCTGCAAGAAAATGTGCCGGCGGTTCCCATGCGCGTTTGCCATAGCCCCCTGAAAGAACCCAAACGCACGGAATATTCCGCGTGCGTAAAAAATCATAAATAATCATATCACGTTCAACGCACTGCGAAAGAGTTAGTTTTAACAGCGCGCTGGATTCAAGTTCGTCATGTTCATAAGGGTCGCTGCCGTCAACAACAAACGCAAATTCGGCTTCTGCGCCGGTTTCTGTTTTTGTTTTTTCTTCGAGAAGTTTAAGCCCTGCGGTTAATTTTTTTGCGTATAAAGGCTCTTCTCCTTCTGCAACAGGAATATCAACATCGCAATTTATGAGCGGAGCGCGTCCTGGTTTTGCGGAACTTAATGTTTTTGCATCAAGCGGCCAGCCCTGCGCCATGTGTACACAAAGTGTATATATGTAAGCGCCCTCTTCAAAACCGCATGGACTCCCATTTTTTATAAAAAAATTTAACTCTGCTGTGCCGCAGGCTTTGTGCGCGTCTACGTCAATAATCCAAATTCTGTGAACACGGCCCTGCGCCTGTAGTTTTCGCGCCGCAATCATCATATCATTTAAAACACAGAATCCGGCGCCTTCACTGTAGCGCGCATGATGATTGCCGCCCGAAAGATAATAACAAAATCCTTTTTTATCTTCCAGCGCGGTGTTTGCCGCAAAGCAGGTACCGTAAAGTCTTGGCAAAACCATTTCGCTGAACATTTTAACAAGCGTTTTTTTTGCGAGCAGCTTATCGTAACGGCATGGCCTGCCTTCTTCGTCTATAAGTTCATAAATGGTCTGAAGGGCAATTTCAAGAGAAGCGCCGCCGTTCAAAAGACTATTGCAATACGATTCTTCATGAACGCGCCGTATATCATCGTAAGAAGCAAAAACTTTATTTAGTGGCATTTCTATAACAGGCCCTGGAAAAGAAGCGGTTTTTTCTCCGAGAAAATTGAGTATTGCAGAGGGACGCCTTGGCGGAAATGGAATAAGAACGCCGTAATCCAGCCAGTCAATATTTAATGCAGGGTCGTTTACTATCATTTTATGTTTTTGAATAGCGCAGCAGCACTGAGCCTGTAATAATAAAAAATATTACAGGGAACCAGGCTCCAATAACAGGCGGAATGTAGCCAAGACGCGCCATCATCATAGAAATTAAGTCCATTACATAGTATATTACCGCAGTTCCAAGACTTGCCAGCAGGCTCATTAGCAGAATGTTTTTGCGAAAACGTCCGCCCATGGACAGCGAAAGTATTACAACAATAAGTGATGTAACAGAAAATGAATAACGGTGATAGTAATCTGAAAGCGCTTCGTAGTGCGGAAGTCCAACGGTAATTAAGTCGTTTACCAGCGATTTTGCATCCCGCGCCGGCAGGTCTGCGGGGTCGAGCGAATGGCGTCTGAAAAGTTCGGGTTCAGCGTTGTACTCTGTGTTTTGGGTATAATTTTGAACGCGAATAAAATCTTTTTCGTTACGGTATATTATTGGATTTGAAAAATTCCAGTATTCGCCGTTCCATATTGCCACATTGGAACGAAGCCTTGATGAAAAGCTCATGCTGTCGTCTAAATCTACAATGTCTACGCCGTTTAGTGTAATATTTTGATAGTCAAAAAAGTCTACCGCATAAATCCGTTTTCCATTGTTTGTGCGAAGCACTACATTTGTGTTTACATCTGTATCTGATACACGTTTTAATTTTCGGCTCATTTCATTTTTTATTCGTACTGTTTGAATTACTATTTTATCTTCAAAATAGAACGAGAAAAAAGAAAAAAGCAGTCCTATAACCAAAAGCGAAGCGGTAAAACGCCAAAACGGAATTCCAGATGCAACAATCGATGTAAGTTCATTTTTTGCGTAAAGGTCTCCAAGCGTAAATGCCACAGCAAATAAAAGCGAAACAGGAATTGAATATGAAATGCCTTTGGGAATATAATAATAACTTACCATCATAATATCTTTAAAAGAGGCTTCGTTATTAAGATAGTTTACAAGGTTTACAAATAAGTCGATGAGCAGAACAAGCGTAATAAACATTGTAAGCGCCAAAAAAAATACAGGAATAAAATGCTTAACAAGATAGCGGTCTATTGTCATTTTGAAAACCTGAAAAAACACATAATGGCGCCGATTGTAATTGTTAAAATATTTGGCAGCCACATTGACCAAAACGGAGAAGTTCCAAGTTTCATTCCCACATTTTGCCCGCCCAGCAGCAAAGTCCAATAAACCACAGAAACAAGAATCCCAACCACAAATCCTACCGCCTGTCCGCTTTTTTTTGCCAAAAGACCGAGTGGTACCGCAAGAAAAATAAATGCAAAAGACCCAAACGGCACAGAAAGTTTTTTATAAAATTCAAGCCGGAAGATAAGCAGGCTTTTATCGTTTAGCATTGTATGAGAAATATTGTATTCTCTCCTGAAGATTGTAAGCATATTTTCACGCTGCCGCCATTCACGATAAGCGGGGCCGCGTCTTGTAACGTTTTCAAGTTCCAGCGCGGCGTTAAGCGTTTCGTAATTTCGCGTATTCAATGTAAGGTCTATTGTGCTTTCTTTTTCGCGTATTCCGCTGTAAACATCGCGTATACTCATCTCTCTTGCGCTTACGCCTGTATTTTGTTCAATTAAATCTTCACTTTTAATACGATAGCGCAAAATGTCGCTTTTAACGTAATCGTAATCTTCGCGTTTTGTTTCTTTTGTTGAATGAATAAAAGCATCGTCCATATCAAGCCTTAACCCTTCAGTGCCGGCGTCAATAAATTTAACATTTTTTGAAATAATTACACGCCTTTCGCCGTCTCCTGTGCGGTCAATAATAACCATATTGCCAATTTCATTTCCGGTTACTTCGCCGGTAACAACGACCGTGTCCTTAAACTTTTTTACAGAGTTAGATTCAATTTCAAGTGCCGGTGTAGACGCAAGTATTTTTCTGTACAGCTTTGTAAATTCTATGGTGCCTTTTGGCAGAAGGTAGTCGTTTGCGCCAAAAGAAATAAACATAACAATAATGCCAACAAGCAGAGTTGGTATAAAAATGTTTCTGTAAGAAAGCCCTGAGGTTAAAAGCACAAGAATTTCGTTGTCTGAAGTAAAACGGCCTATGGTTATTAAAGTGCCAAGCAATGTTGCAAAAGGCGCGGACATTGCGATTATTGAGGGAATTGCATACAGAACCAGCAGCGCTACCTGGTCAAATGGAACTTTCTTGGTAAGTATATCTTTTGCCATAAGCAAAAGCTGATTTACAAAAAAAATAAAAAAGAAAAAACCAAATGAAACAAGAAACGAAAAAAAAGTTTCTATAAAAATATATCTGAATACCGTTCCGGAAATGCTGCCTTTTAGCTTAAGCGTATGTTTTTTTGTATTCATATTCCTGTAGAACCAAACCCTCCGTTCTGCCTTTCTGTTACCGAAAGCGCCTCCGCTAAAACACAATTTACGCGGACAACAGGCGCAAAAACAATTTGGGCAATTCTATCGCCGTTATGTATAACTTCGGTATTTTTTCCAAGATTTATGATAATTATTTGCAGTTCACCGCGGTAATCCGAATCTATGGTGCCGGGCGCGTTTAACACGGTAAGGCCGTTTTTTAGCGCAAGGCCTGAGCGCGGCCTGATTTGCGCTTCAAAGCCATCCGGTATTTCGAGCGCAAGGCCTGTGGGAAGCGCCGCGCGTTCCATAGGTTTAAGAGTTACAGGCTCTTCGATAAGCGCACACAAATCCATGCCCGCCGCGCCTTTGGTTTGATATTGCGGAAGAGAAGCGCCGGCTCTTAATTTTATGAATTTTACGTTAAACATTCCGGTTATTTATTAGTATCGTGTAAAAATGAAACTGACTGAACAAAAAAAGCCCCCGCCGTTTGCGGCGGGGGCAGGAGGATGGAGACCCAGAGTTACAAACTATAGCCAATTCCGAATAAAGGCATAAATCCAAAATTAAATACGCCTGTTTCGGCTTTTAAAGAAAAATTTAATTTATCGTTTGAGTTTTTAAAAGAAATTTCCTCTTTTATTTCTTTTACCTGTAAAATTCCAAAATTTAAACCGCACTTTATTGTAAAGTATAAGTTGTCTGATGCATAAAATTTGTAGTCTGCAGAAAGCCCCGCGCCCATTTCTGTGTTTGCATATTCAAGTTTATACGAAACGTCAACAGGATAAAAACTTGGCACGGTGGTATCAAGAAATATAAAATTATCTTCCAGTTCTGTTATAAAACGAAAATATTGCAAGATGAATTTTGGCATTAACCTTAACAGGTGTTGTTTTGAATTGATTACAGTAATTGCAGGCCCGGCAGAAAATAAAAAACCACTGACATTGGTTTTTGCATTTTTTAATTCAACATCAAGATCTTTTAAACTTAATTTGCCGTTTTTTAATTTAGCTGTGTCTATTAACAAATCTTCTTGCGTGGTTATTCCATATATAAATTCAGATTCTACATTCATAGATAACGCCGGTAAAACGGATATATCGGCATAAAGTCCAAATTGAGGTACGAACATAAAGGATAAAGATACCCCAAGCGCAAGAAAGCCTGCTTCGGCATCTGGATATGACCATTCTTCGTTGTTTTGATAACTGTATATATTATTTCCCAGATTACGGCCACTTGTTGATAAATCTAATTCTACATCTGTTTTATCCGGCATTTTTTCTTTATAAATGTTTGCCCCCATAAAAGCATCAATAAAAAAATGCTGCCGGTTCTTTGTTTCCGTATCTGAAAAGGCAAACTGCGAAACCGATGTTAATATAATTAATAATAAAATATTCTTCATTTTTACTCCTCTTAAAAGCAGTTTGAAAGGCCGCGTTAGTTAGCGCGGCCTTTTTTATTTAATTCTTTATAATAGCTCCTGACTGGATTCAACAGATTTTTTTGCATAGGAATCTTTAAGCACGCTATTTCCTCCAAGTTTCTTTAATGATGCTTTGAAATATGCTAATGAACCGTCGAATACCGAGTTGTAGGCAAGCAGATCTTTCGCACGTACATTAAGCTGTGGTCCAAAGAGTTCGCCGGCAGCTACAAGTTCCCCCTGTTTATTAAAGAGGGCTATGTTTGCATGCATTGAACCGGATGCCTGTGTTCCAAAAAAACCTACGTTGTATGTACATACTTCTCCTACAATAGCAACAGCATAATCGGCGTTTTTTTCTTCGCAAATCTGTTTTATCTGTTTTTTTGTTGATTCGTACGGTTTTGTAAAATAATTCAGCTTTAGATCTTTCTTTCTTACAGGGAAACTTTCATTAACAACAATGGTATTGTATGTTTGGTTATAAGTCTTTGTAAGATGCTCGGTTAGAAATTTTGTTTTTTCTGATTCTATTTCTTCAATCTGTTCTCTCACACTTTTTAGCTTCTCAAAATAAATAAGTCCATCCAACAAAGTTATTGGACTAATATTTATTGGTGCAATTTGAACATCAAAGAACACAGTTCGTTTTGCGGTCAGGTTTTGCTTTTCGTCCAGTTTTTTAATAATTGCATACGAATTGTCTGTAGCACACGAAGTAAAACCAGAGAAAATAATGGAAATAACAAATAAAAACGGAATTTTTTGAGCCAGTTTTAACACCGGCTTCCGATTAAATTCGTTATTAACAAAATAACCATTGCTTGTACGAGATCCGACATTTGAAATAAATTTCTTTTTCATAAGAAATCCTCCATGATAAAATTTTTTATTGGTTTAACAAACCTTTAA
>JAIRPU010000032.1 GCA_031256815.1 Spirochaetaceae bacterium | reverse complement strand
TTAAAAAAGTTTTAAAATTGCGCTCCGGAGAGCAGGTTTTAATTATTACAAACCCTTCTTTTGATGTAGCAACGATTTCCGCCGCGCTTTACGACGCCGCTTCCACCGAAGGCGCTAATGTTACAGTAATTTTTCAACCGGAAAAAACACAGATAGACTTTGCCGAAAAAACTGTAATTGCCGCATTTAATGCCAGGCCGGATGTGGTTATTTCTATAAGCTCCGGTAAGTTAGGCAAGGACGAGGCCGCAATAGCAAAACCGCTTATGCACAATGGCGCAGGATATGACCATATCTTTCATCTTTTACAATATGGCGAAAAAAGCTGCCGCGGATTCTGGTCGCCTTCGGTAACAATTGAATCGTTTATACGAACTGTGCCGATAGATTATGTAATTCTGCAAAAACGCTGTGAGGCAATTAACGAGGTGCTTAACGCCGCAAATAGCGTGCGTGTTACCGCGCTTGCCGGTACTGATATTACGCTTGGCCTTCGTGGACGGATTGCAAAAGCCGATAACGGCGATTTTAGCGAAGGCGGTTCGGGCGGCAATATGCCGGCAGGCGAAAGTTTTATAAGCCCGGAAAACAACACTGCTGAAGGTACTATTGTGTTTGACGGCTCTATAAGCCTGCACGAACACGAGGTTTTGGTTAAAACACCAATAACTTGTTCCGTGCGCGGCGGTTTTGTAGACAAAATTTCAGGCGGTGAAGAAGCTGACGAGCTTAGAAAAACAATAACGCTTGCCGAAATACGCGCCCGTGAATTTGCGCTTAGCGGTAAACTTCCGGAAGACAAAGGCGAAGTTTACGCGAAAAACGCGCGCAATATAGGCGAACTTGGCATTGGCCTTAATCCGGCGGCAAAAATTACAGGCAATATGCTTGAAGACGAAAAAGCATTTAAAACCTGCCACTTCGCTATCGGTCAAAATTATGACGAAGACGCTCCGGCGCTTATTCATCTTGACGGGCTTGTACGCGAACCGACTATTGTCGCGCAAATGCCTGACGGCAAAGAAATAACGATTATGAAAGACGGCGTTTTAACTTTAGCATACTAAATAATTATGCTCGAAAACCTATACCAAATTATTCAAAAACTGCGCGCCCCGGGCGGCTGCCCATGGGATATAAAACAAACGCCGCAAACACTGCGCGGAGCGCTGATAGAAGAAACCTATGAATGTATTGAGTCGATTGATTCAGGCGATAAAGCCAACATAAAAGAAGAATTAGGGGATTTGTTCTTGCTTGTAACAATGCTCTCTTATATGCACGAGCAAAAAGGCGAATTTAGCGTGCAAGATGTGCTTGGCGGCGTTGAACAAAAACTAATCCGCCGTCATCCTCATGTTTTTGACGGCGTTACAGTTAAAGATTCAGATGAAGTGCTTGAAAACTGGGCAAAAATAAAAGTTGAAAAAGAAGGCAAAGCGCCTAAAAACTCTATTTTGGACGAAGTATCGCGCGCGCTGCCGCCGCTTGACAGGGCGTTCAAATTGCAGGAAAAAGCGGCAAAATCCGGTTTCGACTGGCCTTCTCTTGCAGGCGTTCTTTGTAAAGTTGAAGAAGAACTTGACGAAGTTAAAGACGAAATAGAAAAACGCGGAAGCCAAAAAGAACCTCATACAGAGCTTGAAGCAGAACTTGGAGACCTTCTGTTTGCGGTAATCAACCTTTGCCGCTATCTTGGAGTTGAACCATCGCTGGCTTTGCAAAGAACAAATAATACCTTTTATTCAAGATTTAAGTACATTGAAAAACGCTTTAAGGAAGAAGGGCTTTCAATGCCGGCATCTTCGCTTAACGATATGGAAAAGTTTTGGAACGAGGCAAAACAATGTCTTTCGCAAAAAAAATAAAAATAGGCGGTTTTGCCGGCGTTAAAGAAGCGCGAATTGGAGAAAACGAACCGCTTGCCCTGCAAACAATGTGGAAGGAACCTCTTACAAACGAAATGCTGGAAGGCAAAACGCTTTCTTTAATACTTGAACGAATAGAACGGCTTTCATCTTTTGGGTGCAGCCTGCTGCGCTTTGCCGTTCCGGACGCAGATTCGGCGGAAGCGCTTGGTAAACTTGCGTCTCTTGTCTCTATGCCCCTTGTTGCCGACATTCATTTTGATTATAAACTTGCGCTGCGCTGTCTTGACTTTCCAATCGCTAAAATACGAATAAACCCGGGTAATTTAGGCTCAAAACAGCGTACCGCCGCAGTTTTGCAAAAGTGCGCAAAAAAAAATGTGCCGGTACGTATAGGCGTAAACTCAGGAAGCCTGCCCTCTGCGCTGCGTATAATGGTTAAAAAAGGCGATATAAGCGCGGCTGAAGCGCTTGTACGTGCGGCTGAAAATGAACTTCTAATTTTTGAAGAACACCGCTTTTTTAACGTGGTTGTGTCAATGAAGGCGTCAAACGTTGCTGAAACTATCGCGGCAAATGAACTTTTTGCCGCGCGCCACTCTTTGCCATTACACATAGGCGTTACAGAGGCAGGCCCGCTCATAGCCGGCGTAGTGCGGAATACGGCGGCGCTTTACCGGCTTTTGCAAAACGGCATTGGAGATACAGTGCGCGTCTCGCTTTCCGATTCTATGGAAAATGAGATTTTGGCTGCAAGAGAAATAGCGCTTGTTTCTGAAAGATTAAACGGCGCGCGGCTTATATCATGCCCGCGCTGCGGACGCTGCGGTTTTGACACACATAAATGGGCTGGCCGCTGGCAGGAAAAGCTTGCTTCTATAAATAAAAATATAACTGTCGCGGTAATGGGCTGTGCGGTAAACGGCCCTGGAGAAGCGCGCGCTGCGGATATTGGAATAACGGGAATAGGAAATAAAATAGTGATATTCAAACACGGCAAAATTACACGCGAAACAAACGAAGAAAACGCGGAAGCCGTATTTTTTGAAGAACTCGCGCGTTTATAAAAACAATAGCGATAACGCCGGAAAAACCGTTCGAGTCCTGCTTTTTCTCTTAATTCAATATTTTTAGCGAGGACAGGACTCGCCATTCGCTCAAAACCTCCTGTTTTTCGCTCATAGCCGCGGTTTTCCCTAAAACCGCCTCCCTGCGGTTTTGCGTTAAAAATCAAACGCACTTGCTATGATTTTTAACGCCGGAAAAACCGTTCGAGTCCTGCTTTTTCTCTTAATTCTATATTTTTAGCGAGGACAGGACTCGCCATTCGCTCAAAACTTCCTGTTTTTCGCTCATGTCCGCGGTTTTCCCTAAAACCGCCTCCCTGCGGTTTTGCGTTAAAAATCAAACGCGCCTGCTATGATTTTTAACGCCGGAAAACCGTTCGAGTCCTGCTTTTTTTGTTAATTCTATATTTTTAGCGAGGACAGGACTCGCCATTCGCTCAAAACCTCCTGTTTTTCGCTCATGCCCGCGGTTTTTCCTAAAACCGCCTCCTGCGGTTTTAGGAAAAATCAAACGCGCCTGCTATGATTTTTAACGCCGGAAAAACCGTTCGAGTCCTGCTTTTTTTGTTAATCCAATATTTTTAGCGAGGACA
>JAIRPU010000020.1 GCA_031256815.1 Spirochaetaceae bacterium | reverse complement strand
CTTCCGGGCGGCTTCCACCGGCATACTGCGAAACCGCGCGCGGTTTCGCCAGGTCGTGGCATCTCGCCCACCCGCGCCGCTTCGCGGCGCGGCCGCCGAAGGCGGCCACACCCACCGGCCGCCGCCACACCCAGCCGCCGCCCTTGCCTGCAAGGACGCTGTATGATTAAATGAGTTGTGCCTCTTATTGCCGTTTTATTATGTATACTTACTGGCGCGGCGGCTGCCGAGGAACGCGTTTTTTTTTGGGATACCCCTGAACGGTTTACCGCAGAACGCTCAGGCTTTCCGCAAACCGCCTCTTGCGAAGCATTTGCCCTTATTGCATGGCAGGAAGCGCAAACTCATGGCGACAGCATAGGCATCGGCGATTTTGGTGAAATTTATATTTCCATAGCAATAAACGAATCCGGCAGCAAAGACTGGAGCTTCCACCGCCGTGTAGCCGGCCCCTTCGCTTATGCCGGTACTGAACCTTCAATCTTTTCTGTTACCGTAGATAAATCCGGTAAAATATTTTTATGCGTTGCGGCAAGCATAAGCGAAGTCCGGATTTATACTTCAGAAAACAAAGGTCATAGCTGGTCAGAAACCAGTCTTGGCACACGCGGAGCGGATTTATCCCATGCCGAACGCACACGTTCAAATTCCAGCAGAGCAGTATACGATGCGCTTGTTCCAAAACTGTTTCAAATGGCAAACGGCACTTATGAGCTTTTTATCGTGCGAAACGCCGGTCAAAGTATTACGCTCTACTTTGCGCGTTCCAAAAACGGCGTGCAATGGTCGTCCTTCCAGCCCTTTGTTACAGAACCTGGAATGCCGCTCTGTTTTTTACCATTTCATATTGTTTTTGACGGAAACGACATAATCGTATTCCAATCTTTTATCTCAACACAAAACTATTCAACGTATCAGCTCTTCATAAAATACAGTTCAGACAGCGGCGCTTCGTGGAGCCGCGCAAAGCGTATTAGCGATTTTCAAGACCCATTTATAAATACAACTGCATCGCCCGATGCGTTTAACAATGAACGGGTTCATCTTTCTGCCGCAAACGAAGAAATTTTTATGGTTTGGGAGCGCCGCTATGGTTCATCTCAGGCAGCAATTTATGGTATTACAATGAACAAACAGGGAGACCTGCTTTCTTCGCCGGAAAGACTCAACAGTGAATTTACATCATGTAACAACCCTATAGGTTTTAGCCAGGGTAATATCCGGTATTGCATTTGGTTCGACAACCGCTACGGGCCGGAAACTATTATTGCGGCGGTAAAAACCGGTATTGTTTGGGATAACTTTAGTATGTCAAAAAACAGTGAGCGGGCAATTTTTGCGCGCCCTGTTGAAATTGGCGGCGTATCTTATATTTTTTGGCAGGAACTTGACGAAGATTACGACCTTGCAAAAAGCCGCATCGTTATTATGGGGCCGGATAACAAAACATTCGCGCCGGCTGTTACCGCAATAAACTTTACTTCAGGCGTGCGAATCGCTTCTGACGTTGCGCGAATAAGCTGGACTATCCCGGAAGATACATCGGGAATAGAAGGTTTTTCGTGGAGCTGGAGCCAGGACAGCAGCGTGGAACCGGAAAAAATAAAAAATTCATTTGCAGATAAAACAAGTATAGATATTGATGTAACCAAAGATGGCCCGTGGTACTTTAAAATTAGAGCGCAGGACTTTGCCGGCAACTGGTCAGAGCCTTCGGGAATAGTTTTTGTGCGCGATAAAACCCCTCCTCCCCCTGTTGAATTTGTAGCGCCGCGTGTCGATTCAAAAGGGTTTTTGCTTTCAAATACGTTTACATTGCGCTGGAACCCCTCCGTAAGCCCCGACCTTGCAGGTTATGCATGGCAGCTTGACGGCGAAACCCAAAGTGAACAAAAAGCGCTGCGCGTCATGAACCTTGAACCGAGCGCCAGTTACGAAAATCACGATGACGGCGTTTGGCGCTTTACAGTATTTGCCATTGACGACCTTGGAAATGTAAGCGATGGCCGTTCAATTTTAATCAGGTTGAACAAATATATTCCGCATACTTTTATAACCTGGGTCGATTTTATACAGGACTTTATGGGCGATGTTGACCTTGCGCTTACAGGCCGCGGTTTTACGGAAAGCGGCAACATAAAAAGAGTCAGCCTGGTTCCAGCCGGCAGCGAGGGCATTGAGCGTGTGTTTGAAGAAGGCAGTTTTAATATTTCGGGCGACAGGCATATCAGTCTAAAAAGAGTTGAAAACTTAAAGGCGGGAGTATATTATATTACAGTTGAACACCCCGTAAGAGGTTTGGCGCGAAGCCCCTCTACAATAACTGTAGGGCCTTCGTTTACATATAAGTTTGGAGATTTTACAAAATACTGGGAAGCGTCCTGGATTGTCCGGTTTTCGCGCGGCTTTGTATTTGATATTTGGACGGTGCTGCCTGTTTTGGCTTTGCTTTTGTTTGGACTTCTTTTTATCCGGACATTGCAGGGGGCCGCGCTTGTATTTAACGACGCAAAAATGCTGCGGCTGGAAGCAGCCGCTTTATTGCATGGACTTGATATGCCAGGAACAAAAAAACAAATTGTAACGGCGCTGCGCAGACGGGGTTTAAGCTTGCGCTTAAAGCTTGCGCTTTTTACAGTCGCGCTTGTTTTGCTTGTTATTGGCATGGTTTCTACCCCGCTTTATTTAACAATGCTGCGCAACCAGCGTCAAACTTTAATGCAGAGTCTTTGGGACCGCTCACAGGTGCTTCTTGAAAGCCTCGCCTTCGGCGCACGCTCATTCCTTCCGGCAAACAACGTGCTGGAACTTGGATTTCTTCCCGCGCAGTCTGTCGCCGTTAACGAAGCGCAGTTTGTTACAATAACCGGTTTTGGAACGCAAAAATCCACCGGCACAGACTTTGTATGGGCAAGTAACGATAAAAATATCGAAAAAAAAATAACAACGCAAAAATTGCAGCCTGGTATTTCCCGTATTTATGACGGCTATAACGAAAAAATTCAGGAACTTGAAGCAGGATTAAACGCCGAAGCGCGTATAAAAATCGGCTCTCTTTCCGATTCGCTTGCAGGGCTTTACCGCGAAGGCGCACAGCTCGCGCTTCAAACCGATGAAGATTCCATAAGAAGGCTGGAACGGATAGACGAAGCCACACGCGAAATGAACGCCCGTGTTTCCATGGAACTAACAGAGTTAAGCGCCCATGTTTATTCTGTTCCTGATTTTAATATTGAAAAAGCCGATGGAAACTTAAATTATATGCTTCTAAAACCAATTATGTTTCGTCAGGCCGGCAGCGATATTTATGTGCGCGGGTGGGTCAGGCTGGAAATAAGCTCGGTATCAATAGAACAGGCCATAAGGTCGGCAGAACGAAGAACTTTAAATATAATTCTTTTTATAGCGCTTGGCGCTATTGCCCTCGGCGCAGCGCTCTCTTTTATTCTGGCAACATTTATAGTGCTTCCGCTTTACGGTCTTGTGCGGCACGTAGCTTTAATCCGCGACACAGAAGATAAAAGACTGCTTGCCGGACACGAAATAAATTCAAAATCTTCAGACGAAATTGGTGTTTTGGGAGATACCATAAATGAAATGACGGCGCAGCTCGTTAAAGCGGCAATCGCTTCGCAGGATCTTTCCATTGGAAAAGAGATACAAAAAAAGTTTATTCCACTGGAAACAGACGAATCCGGAAATAAACTTACCTCCGGTTTTCAAGACACAAAATATGCTGAGTTTTTTGGTTATTACGAAGGCGCAAAAGGCGTTTCCGGCGATTATTTTGATTACCGTGATTTGGATGGGCGTTATTGGGCTATAATTAAATGCGATGTTGCCGGCAAAGGAATACCCGCCGCGTTGATAATGGTGCAGGTTGCCACAATGTTTATAAATTTTTTTAGAGACTGGCATCCCGGCGAAGAAAAAATGATGATAGACAATTTGGTTTACGAAATAAATTCTTTTATAGAAGAACTGGGGTTTGAAGGAAGATTTGCGGCGTTTACGCTCTGCCTTTTTGATTCAGAAACCGGCGTGGCGCGTTTTTGCAATGCCGGCGACAATCTTTTGCATATTTACGATGCGTCTGAACGCAAGATAAAAATAATTACCCTGCCGCAAACGCCGGCTGTTGGAGTAATGCCAAATTCAATTATTAAGACAAAGGGAAGTTACGCAATACAAAATGTAACGCTTGACCACGGCGATATTCTTTTGCTTTACACAGACGGCATAGAAGAAGCAAAACGAATTTTCCGCGACAGCTCCTATAACGAAATTGAATGTAACTACAAAAACGCGCCGCGGGATACCATTCACGAAAATCATCTTGTTGGTCAAAATAACGAAGAGTTTGGCGCAGAGCGCGTTAATAAAATTATTAATGCGGTAATGAGCAGGCAAAGTTACGAACTTTACAAACATCATAATCCGCATGGCGAAGTTACCTATCATTTTGATTTTAGTTCATGTTCCAATTCTGTGCAGGATTTGATTATGGCGCTTGTTTCTATAGAAAAAGTTTTTAGAATTTGCAAACAGCGGTTTAATAATAAAGCAAGCGGCCGTGTTTTGGTAGATAAAAAAATAGATGAATTTTTGCGCAAACATTTTCTGGAATACGCTTATTATTTAGGTGAAAGTGTGGAATATTCAGAAGACCCCGCATATAAATACTATCTTAACATGAACGAAGATGAACAATACGACGACCTTACCATACTTGGCATGAAGCGGAAATAAATCTAAGCGAAAATAATCCGCACAGAACCCGGAAAAATATTCCGGGCCCAGGCGAAAGTGTTTTAATTTGAAATATAAAACAAATGTTTTAGTAACTTGAAATTGCAAACGAAAGTACAAAGTCTATGCCTTCGTCTGTGCCTGCTCTGCCGCCTATCATGCCACTTTGCCATTTAACCGCGCCATTTTCAATCTTAAAGCGTTTGGCAAACAAAAATCTAAATGGAAATTGCGGTATTGCAAAACGAAGCCCGCCCCCCATGCTAAAGCGCATTCTTTCTTCAAAACTGCCGCCGGAATCGGATTTAAATACATCTTTTGGCTGAGCGGCAATCTCTGCGGCATCAAAAAATAAATCAAATGCAAGAATTCCAGGAACAATGGGGAAGCGCAGCTCCGCCCAGTTTTCCCAAAGCGCAAAACCCCGTACCGAACGTTCAGAAGTCCAGCCGCGCCCTATAAACATACCGTCAACAGAGAGCATATTTGCCTGTTCTATAACAGGCTGTTTGTAGCCTGCCTGCGGGAACAAGAATGATAAGCCTGAGTGCAGGCCCAAAACGCCTTTAAACGCCCATTTGTCGGCAATGGGTAAATTCCAAAGGGTAACAAAGAATTCCGCTTTGCTGTCTGAACGGATAAAATACTCTTCTTCAACTTTGTTTCCAATAAGCCCGTAAAAACCAAAACGCTGGTTTACATAATAGCCTTTGGATGGGTCATAAAAAATATCCCGCTGGTCAACAGAAAAATTAAACGAAATTGATGTAGCGGGCGTCCAGTCTTCACGCTCGCGCAAGGCGCGGTCAAATGGCCTGAAGAGTTTTCGGTCGTAATCGTTATATTTTAATCCAAACCTTATTCCGCCGCCCAAACCAACATTTCCAAATATAGTCCCCCAGCGGTAGCCGGTAGAAAAACCAAGCGAAAGAGTCCATTGCTGATACTCCATTAAAAATTCATCGTCTGGTATTTTGCTTTGCGAAACATAATCATCGTAGGAATCGAATCCGTCCGGATACGCATAATCTTCATCGCCATTAAAGAAAGGCGGCATATTGTCCATTGCGGCATAACGGCTTGCGTGCTGCAGCGTAAAATCAAAACTGCCTGAAAGCGGAAGCCCAAAAATATAACGGTGTGTGTAACTTACCGAGCCGCTTTGCACATCCGTTGCCAAATTAAGGTCTACGCCGAATATGTTGCCTTTGCCAAGAAAATTACGGTCTGTAAACTTTCCTACCAAAGATACAGGAAACGCTTTTGGGTCAGAGTTGCCGGAAAAAGAAAGCCCAAGCTGTACGTCTGTTGTAGGCTGTTCTTCAACGGTAAGTATAAGATCTAAAAGTCCCTCTGCGCTGCCTGGCGGAGTATCTGGAATTATGTTTGAAAAAAACTGCAAATTGTAAAGATTTCTATAGCCGTTCATTATTTTGGTTTTAGAAAAAATATCGCCGGGTTCAAGCGGAAGTTCGCGCAGAATAACATAGTCCTTTGTTTTTTTGTTGCCTTTAACGATTATATGTTCTACAAAGGCCCGTCCGCGCTCAACTATTGTAACCATATAACTAAAAGTGCCTTCGCTTAAATTACGTTTTTCTACAGGGGTTATTGTGTTATATATATAACCATTTTCAAGATAAAGGTCTGTTATGCGGGCAATGTCAGAATCCAGCCGCTGTTTATTTACAATTTGCCCTTTTTGCGAGCGTACAAGCTTTGTAAGCTCGTCTGTAGAAAATATTTTATTGCCTTCAAAATTTATTCCGCCAAAAATAAAAATAGGCCCTTCGTAAACTTTAAAGGTTAATGTAAGCATAACTCCGCCGCCCTTTTCGTCCCGTTCGGTCTCCCGCACAACATCGGTAACACCGGCGTCAACATAGCCGCGGCTTTGATAATATGCCTCTACGCTGCGGCGGTCGGCAAGTAATTTTGCTTCCTGAAAAGCGCCGTCTTTTAGCAGCTTCTTTTCTGAAAGCGAAAGCTGGTTTTTTAATGTTTTGCTTGAAAAACGCTGATTCCCTTCAAAATTGATGCGTTTTATTGTTACACGTTCGCCTTCTTTTATTAAAAATAAAACATTTACAGAGCCGTCTTTGTTTGGCTTTGATTCAGAGCTAACGGCAACATCCGGAAAGCCTTTTTCTATGTATTTTGCTAAAAGCGCCTGTTCGTCCAGGCGCATTTTGCTTTGGTTGTAAACATCGCTTGCCTTTGTTACAATAACGTTGCGCAGTTCGCTTGCTTTAAGCTTTGAGTTGCCTGAAAAGTCAATCTTGCGTACAACAGGCCGTTCTTTTACTGTAAATTTTAAAATAATTTCGCTTTGTGTTTCATTTGCGCTTTGTACCAAAGGGGTAATCTGGTCAAAATACTCAAGCTCGTAAAGCCTCCCCTGCAATTCCCAAAACAGCTCGTCCGAAAATTTTTTGCCGATATATGGTTCAATAACGCCTTCAAGGTCGCTTTGCCGTACCGATTTTAATCCTTCAAAGTATATGTTTTTTATGGGTTTACCTTGATACCAGTCTTTATTTTGCTGCGCAGGCGCGGTAAAAGCTACAAAAGTAAACAATGCCGCACAAAAAATCATTCTTTTTTTATAAAGATATAACACTTAATCTCCAAACACCGGAATCTTAAAAGAATTTATATTTAATTTCAAGTCCGTTACCCTTTTTGTCAATGCGGCAGGTTGACACTGCTGTTTATGCGCGTTAGTATAAAATCATGAGTACGGAAGTTATTGTTGCGTCCGAAGAACGGATGAAAAAATCCATAGCAAGCTTAAAAGAGAGTTTGTCCGGCCTTAGGACAGGCCGGGCGCAGGCGGGGCTTTTTGATAAAATTAAAGTGAACGCATACGGCGCTCTTACACCGCTTAATCAAACGGCAAATGTTTCGGTTCCTGAAGCGCGGCTGGTTGTTATTCAACCCTGGGACAAAACGCTTATTGGCGAGATTGAAAAAGCCATTCGTTCTTCCGAACTGTCTCTTAATCCGGCAAACGACGGCAAGGTAATCCGCATCTCCATTCCGCCGCTTACAGGCGAGCGCCGTAAAGAGCTTGTTAAGCAGGCAAAATCGCAGGCGGAGCAGATTAAAGTGGCTATTCGCAATATACGGCGGGATGGCAACGAAGAGTTAAAAAAACTCCTTAAAGAAGGAAAAATTACCGAAGACGACGAAAGCAAAGATTCTACAGAACTTCAAAAAAAGACCGATTCATATATAGAACAGACACAAAAAATTCTTGAAGAAAAAGAAAAAGAAATAATGCAAAACTAAACAAGCTTATTGCGCAAAAACCAGTATGGCTCTTGCGCAAACAAGCTGTTAGCGCGGAACATCGTCTATTGCCGGAAGCACAATGCTTTGATTTTCGTATTTTGAGCTATCCAGAGCGCGAACCAGTGTAATAATTGCTATAAAAGCTACAAGAATGAGTATTATCTTTCGCATATTTACCGCCTAAAGCTTTAATTGTTCAAGCGGATTTAATTCGCGCCCGTTTTTATAAATTACAAAGTGCAAATGCGGCCCGGTACTGTAGCCCGTATTTCCTACTTCGCCAATACGCTCTCCCTGCGACACTTTCGCGTCCCGCACTACCTGTACACTGTTAAGATGAGCATACATTGTTTGATATTTATCATTATGAGTTATAATTATATATTTGCCAAGTATGGGACTAAACCCGACCATGGCAATCTTGCCGGACATAGCCGCCTTAACCGGCGTTCCCGAATCGGCAACAATATCTATCCCCTTATGAAAACTCCTGACACCCGTAAAAGGGTCTTTTCGCCAGCCAAACGAAGAGCTAAGCCTGCCTTTTACAGGGTAAATAAACGCTTCGCCCAGCGCCTGTTTTAACTCGCTTGCGGGCATTCTTGCACCTGGAATAAAAATCTGTTCTCCGGAATGGATATCGCCTGTTTGAATATCGTTTGCGTCAAGTATCGCGTTTAGCGGCACGCCAAAACGTTCCGAAATTTTTTCGTAGCTGTCTCCTTTTACGATTGAATAGGGAATGCCGTCCATATTCGGAATTCTAAGAACATCGCCTTCCCGTAATTCCCGCGCATTGTTTATTTTATTTGAAGCCACAATCGCGTCAAGCGAAAGCCCGTAATCCTGCGATATTTTGGTTATGGAATCTCCGCGTTTAACCGTGTAATATTGCCATGAAAATTGTTCGCTTGGGCGTAAAAATGAAGATTCGCTGTTGTTAATTGACTCGGGGGGCTCAAGCGCCGCTACGCCGTTTGACGCATATTCCATCATGCGGGAATCAAGGCCGCTGTCTTTTGCGGGCATAACACTGTATTCGCCGGATTGCCAAAGCAGGGCGTTGTAGGTAAAAAAACCTGCCGCTCCCAAAAAAAGCGCCCCAAGCGCAATTTTTGGAAGAAGCGTGGCCGCCATAATACTGAACGCCGATTTTGATTTTATTGCTTTCTGCGCTTGTTGAGGGCGCGGTTTAGCCGCAGGAGTTTCAGGACGCAGTTCCGACGCCGGCGCTGCGGGACGAATTTCGACTGCCTGAGTTGAGGGGCGTACTTCGGCTGCCGGCGCTGCGGGGCGCGGTTCAGGCGCAGGCGCTGCCGGGCTTGCTTCGGGCGCCGGAGTTGCGGGGCGCGGCTCTACAACCGGCTCTGCGGGGGGTTCTACAAAAGAATTTACGTCGGTATAAGTTTTGGAGGTGGTCTCCGCAACAGAACGCTCGGCGGTATAAGTGCCGGAGGATAGCGCCGGCCGCCGCAAATCGGGCGACTGCGCCTTTGGAATGTAATGAACTGCCGTTCCAGGTAAATTGAGATTTGGCCTGTGAAGTGCCGGCCGCTGTACCGAAATCAAAAGAGAAGGCGTCTGGCGCGGAACAATATGTGGCCGCCGCGCTACTTTTTGCCCTTTTGTAACCTGGGAATAATCATTCAACATACGAATATTATCGTCATTTTGAAAGCGCAATATAAGAAAAATATTTAAATCTGTGTTTTTTATGCTATGCCCGCCGCAGGTTAATGTCTAATATACAAAAAAAATAAATAAACCGGCATTATTGTGCGTTATTTCACATTAATCCACGGCAGGGGCGCGCTAACAAAAAGATGATAATCAAAATATGCCAGGCAAAAGGCGCTTGACGACAGGCGTTGTTTATGGCATAAACAGAATAAATGCGTTTGTTATCAACCGAAATTAGGGCCGCGGCGGAAAATGGAACGGCGTCTGTTGAAGCCGCAGGATGGGTTCACCGCATCCGTGAGCTGGGCGCGGTAAATTTTATTATTCTGCGCGACAGAGGCGGCACGGTTCAGCTTGTTCTAAACGAAAAACATAATCTTACCCTGGAATCTGTGATAAAAGTTGAAGGCGAACCGGCGCTTAACGAAAAAGCTCCGGGCGGCGTTGAGATTCGCGTTAAAAAATTTGAGATACTAAACATGGCTCAAGCTGAACTCCCGTATCAGGTAAACGGGGACGCTTCAAAAATTGGGCTGGAATCGATATTGGATAACAGAATCCTGTCGCTTAGAAATCCAAAAATAAGAGCGGTTTTTGAACTTCAATCTGTAATAATCGAAGCCTTTGGCGGATATTTGCGTTCGCATGGCTTTACAGAAATTAAAACGAGCAAGCTCGTTTCCGGCGGCACAGAGGGCGGCACAGAACTTTTTGCCGTTGATTATTTTGACAGTAAAGTTTATTTGGCGCAGTCGCCTCAATTTTATAAAGAAGTAATGGTTGCTTCCGGCCTGGAACGGGTATTTGAAATTGCGCCGGCGTATCGCGCCGAAAAACATGACACTCCGCGCCACCTTAACGAGTATGTGTCGTTTGATATAGAAATGGGGTTTATAGACAGCGAAATAGAGCTAATCAACCTGGAAAAAGAGCTTCTGGCGCATATCTTTGAAGAAACTCAAAAGAAATGTCAAAACGCTTTTTCGTTGTGGAAATCCTCCGCGCCGCTTCCGGAAACAGCGGCAAAGTCGCCGGTTATAGGCTACGAAGAAGCGCTTAAAATTGTCAATGACGAGGCCTCCAAAGCCGGTAAAGCGCGTATATTTGATATTACGCCCGAGGCGGAGTCCCTGCTTTGCGCATGGTCAGAACGCGAAAACGGCAGCGCGCTGGTATTTGTAAATGAATTTCCACGGCGTTACAGGCCATTTTACACATATCCTCTGGACGCTTCGCGCACAATGAGTTTTGACGCGCTGTTTCGCGGGCTTGAGATTACCACCGGCGGCAAAAGACAGCATGATTACGCTTGTTTTTGCGAAGCGCTTACCAAATTCGGCTTAAAACCAGAATATTTTCCAGGATATGCAACGCTTTTAAAATTTGGCTGCCCGCCGCATGGCGGGTTTGCAGTAGGCTGTGAGCGGCTTACCGCAAGGCTCCTGGGTATTGCCAATGTAAAAGAGGCAAGCCTCTTTCCAAGAGACAGGAAACGGGTCTTGCCATAGTTTTATTAAAAGCCGCTTAAAAATAAATTACAATTCCAGCGCATAAATACGGCTGTTACGTTTGCGGTCGTATATTTCGCGTTTGCGCCTCGGCAGGCTTTCCACTGTAGTTTCGTTGAATCCAAGCTGTTCAAACCAGTCCTGAGTGCTTGTTGTAAGCGCAAATACACGGTCGCAGCCGGATTTTACCGCTTTTTCAATAAAATAGCGCACGAGCCGCCTGCCCGCACCCATGCTTTTATACATTGGGTCGCTGGCAAGCGCGGCAATTTCCGCCTGGCCTTCGCCCCAGTTGTGCAGCGCCGCGCATGCGTGAATAGCGCCATCTACCACAAATACGGCAAAATCATCTTTTTTTTGCTGAATATCCTCTGCGTTACGCCGCAGAAGAATCCCTGTTTGCATTAAGGGTTCCATAAGCCTTAACATATCCGGTATATCGGAATTGCGAATTGGCCTTATTGCATCGTATTCGCCGGAATTTATCATTGTGCCTGCGCCTAAATTTGAAAAAAGCTCGCGCAATATAACGCCTTCTTCGGTTCCGTCTACAATATGAACGCGCTCTACGCCGGCTTCAAGCGCGGCAAGCGAAAGTATAAGGTGGCTTTTTGTCTTGCCAAGCGCCGGCGCGGCGTTTGTTTTAAGGATTTCGCGTACTTCTTCGGGGGTTACGCGGAGCATTTTGCCCTTTTCGTCCCTTTCAACAGAGGCAGGCGCGGCAATATTAAGTTGTTTTTCCGTCCAGTCTGTTGTAACAATAACCAGTTTTATCGCGCCAAGCGCTTCGCAGGCGGCAACCGTTATTCCGTTACTTGAAACATTGTAAGGTTTTCCGGCGGGACTCCAGCCTATGCATGGAAGTATGGGCGTCATTCCTGCATCTATTACGCGGCGCACAGATTCAACATAAATTTTATCAACAACGCCCGTTTGTCCAAAATCCTGCCCGTGAACTACGCCGCGTCCGCGCGCGCGGACAAAGTTGCCAATAAGAGCGTCTACACGGCTTGCGGAAAGCGCCGTGATAAAGCGCGTTGCCGCGTGGAACGCCGCCATCTCCACATAAGGCATAGCGCCATTCGCGGTTATACGCTCGCTGTCGGCAAAACTTGAAGTTATATTATGGTCGGTTAAAACACGGCTTATGTATTCCGCAGAACCAGGCACAATGATTACTTTTATTCCGGTTTTTATAAGCAGCGCGATGTCTTTCATTAAATAAGAAAAACCGGCGCTTTCTGTAACAGGAAAATCAATTTTAAATACAACAGTTTTACCAGCGAATCTATTTTGATACAGAAACGCTTCGCGTATCAGCTCCATTGAAACAGCGTTTTCTCCCATGCGCTTATGTTAGCACAAAAGCGCTTTCGATTGGTAGTCAAGCGGCTGGCGGCTTGTGCTGCCGCGCTTTTGCCGGCTTGTGCTAAAGGCGTGTGCGGACTGCGTACAACGCAGGCCGCACAGAGGCGCTGCACGGCGAAGCCCGCAGCCGCCGCCGGACGAAGGTTACGCCCCCGCAAAAACACAGCGTGTTTTTGCGGGGCTGCCGGTTGAAGCCGCCGCCCTGATTGCCCCCGCCGGCGGGGGGAGGGCTGCCGGCGGCAGACCAGCGGTTGAGGACAGGCGGCGCAAAGGTCGGCTGTACGCGGCGGCTACTTCAACAAAGGCAGCTTACTCTGGGCAAGTCCGCTGAAGTTCCAGACGGTGGTATTCCAGCCGAGGCCGTTGGGGGCAATGTTAGTCCATGTGTTTTGATTGTAAAGCCCGCTTGCATCGGCGTTTAAAGCGTGTCCGTCCGCAGTGTTAAGGTTGTCGTTAAAACTGCTGTCGTAACTGTTTCTCGTAGCATTACCTATTTGCGCGCCGGCAAGCACGATGTTGTTTGTATATGTAACAGCAGTCGTACTGGACAAGCCAACAAGCCTGCCGCGGTAAATAAAATTAACATCATTGCTGGAATTGGTGATTATTTTGTTCATAAGCGCCGCTGAATTTTCGATATACACGGTACCGGTTGGACGTATAAAGCCTATTAAACCGCCTGCGGCAACATAACGATTGTCGTTGCTTGAAGACGATACCGCGGTTCGTGCGCCAATATCGGTAATAATAGTTCCTGTAGAATAAGTCCGGCGTATGGTTGTTGTTGCGTTATTGCCCCAGGTGCAGCCAAGTATGCCGCCGGCGCGTATCATACGGTCGGTATCGCTTGTTACTTCTATATTGCCTGTATACTGGCAGTCTTCTATTGTAAGATTTCCGGCTGCGGTTGCCACGATGCCGCCAAACGAACAATGGCTTGTATTCTGACCTTGTGTTCCGGATAATTTAATGTTCAATTCCGAATTGGCACGGCGTATTGTTGTTTTAGCGTTTCCGGAAGTTACCGCGACTATACCTCCTATATCAATATAACCTGTTACCCTCCCAACAGCGAGCGTACCGGTTACCTTAACATTTTCGATTAGAACTCCATTCCCGCTGGTATTAAGAACATCTCCCGCTACGCCGCCAAAATAAATGTTGCTTACGTTTGCATCCGGATTTTCGGATATAACATTCAGTGTAAAATCTCTTACCTCGGCAGCGCCAGAAAGTGAATAGAAAAGCCCTGCCCTGCTGTCGCCATTTTTAAGAACAAGGTTCTTAATGGTGTAGCCATTGCCGTAGAAGTGGCCTGTGTAACCGGAGGGGCCGTTCCAGACGGTGCCCGTGCCTGCCAGGTCAATGTCGCCGCCAAGCGCAAAGTCTTTGTTTCTGTTTTCGGCAGAGCCCAGCTTGGCAAACTCATTGGCGTCTGTTATACGAAATCCAGACGCCGTTACGTTAATTTCTATTCCTGAAGATGGGCCAAGCGGCGCGCCCTGGGGAATTATCTCATCGCTAACATAGCTGCCAACACCGTCTCTTAAAAACACAATAAATGAGGCAGGCCGGAACATCGGAATAGGCGGCATACTTATACT
>JAIRPU010000179.1 GCA_031256815.1 Spirochaetaceae bacterium | reverse complement strand
GCAAAAGAACTTTCAGATTCCTACGAACATTTTTTTGAATTATGCAAAACGCTTACCAGCGCAAGCAAAAAAGGAGATGATGAATGACAAACAACAGTATAACAAATGAAATCGCTGTACAACAATCCGCGGCGGCAATGCGCGATACTTTGTACACCGGAATTGAACAGACGCAAAAAAATATTGAAGATACAATTAACGCTGTACGTAACTATATAGAAACCGAGACGGAGCGTGGAGATACGCTTGCAAAAAATATAAGCGCGTGTAACGCCGCCTTTGAAAAACTGACAGGCAGCGCGGAGAATATTTGGCAAAATTCGCAAACGCTGCAAAATAAATTAGATGCGAGTTGCGCGGCGCTTTCAGTTATAGAAAATCATAAAGAAATACTTGGCGGCATCAACGCCAATTTTGCAAATGCTTACGGCACACATTCTAACACGATACAAATACAGCTCCAGCGTATTTTAGACCGGCTTACCGGCATATCTCATCAATGCCTGCATTTTCAGACATTCCCTAAACCATATAAGGATATGATAGACCTTTACAGCGTAAAAATTGAACAGGTGTTCGGCGTTTTACCGGCGTTTACCGTTGCACAAAAAGCAAAAGAAAAAACACAGAATACTGATGCCGTGCCGGATATGTCCTGTGCGGCGCTCTTTGATGAAGGCACGGCGAATGAAACGCCGTTACCAGCGGTGGAAAGTGCGCCGGAAAACGCGCAATTGGAAAAAACAAAGAAGTTAGCGGATGCTCGTAAAGGCTGGCTTATAGCCGCGGCTCTGGCGCTCGGATGTGTTTTGATTTTTGGTATAATTCAGTTTAATGAATTAAACACGCTTTATGCAAACTCAAATAAACGTGTTGCGGATTTGCAAACAGCGCAATTACAATTTGAAAATTCAAAATCTCTGCTGCAAAAAGAAATAGCAGAACTAAAAACGCAAAACCTGGATTATCAAAATAAAATAAACATCCTTGAAGATGGCATAAGGAATCAGAAAACAAAAGAAGGAGAAAATCGGCGTTTACAGCAGCAAGTTAGAAATTTACAAGCGGAGATAGCGCAGATGCAAAAAAAAACAAAAAAGAAGAGATAGTGCGGCTGTAACCCCGCTTCACATCATAGATGAGTACGCGCAAGCGAATTGCGGCATTTTCATTTTGTTAATTGAGCCGCAAAATCGCGAAGCAGAAATTTAAAAGAGAAAAAAAAATTAGCTGCAAACTTTTGCTTTTTTTATCTTTTGTATAATTGCGGGGGCAAATAAAGATATAAGCGCTACAGTAAGCAGTATTAAACAGATAGGGCTTGTAACAAAGATTTTGTAACTCCCTCCCGTTAATGCCATGCTGCGTCTTAAATTAGATTCTAAAAGTTTTCCAAGCAGCAATCCCAAAACAAGAGGGCCTTGCGGAAAATTCATTTTTCTTAACACAAAACCAAAAACTCCCGCTATAGCCATAGCTATAACATCTATATTTGAGTTGTTTATTGCGTAGGAACCCAAAATACAGCAAAGTATTACAACCACCCAAAGCGTCTGTTTTTTTACTCGCAGTATTTTTGGATATATGCGCGATGTCAAAAGTCCAAAAATCAAAATCAATATATTCGCAATTACAAGCTGCGCAATTAATGTTAATACAAAACTTTTATTTTCAATAAACATACGCGGGCCGGGAGACATTCCATACATCATTAAAGAACCGATTAAAATTGCCGTAACCGCGTCTCCCGGAATACCAAGCGACAACATGGTTGTCATTGCGCCGCCTACAACAGCATTGTTTGCCGTACATGATACAGACAAGCCTTCGATAGAACCTTTGCCATATTCCTCTTTTCGCTTTGACAACCGCTTCGACTGCCCCCAGCAAATAATTGCGGCTATATCTCCGCCGGCTCCCGGTATGGCGCCTATAATCACCGATACAACAGCGGTTATAATGTTAAAAGGAAACACACGCCGCAGCTCTTTCCAATTCAAGAAAAATTTGTTTGACTTTGTTACTTCGGTAATGTTTTGTTTTTCGTTATGGTTAGAAGTATATATCTGAAAAAGAATTTCTCCTATTCCAAAAAGCCCAATCATAACAGGTACAAAGTTTATGCCGTCCAATAATGCAGGTATTCCAAAAGTATATCTTTTAAAAGCATGCATTGGATCCAATCCGATAGTAGAAATTAAAAGTCCCAAAAAGCCAACCAATATACCTTTTATAACTGAACCGCCAGACACGCTCACCATCATTGTAAGTCCAAAAAAAGCAAGCGTTGCATATTCCGCGGGGCCAAAACGCAGGGCAAATTCTGCAAGAGGAAAGGCAAAAAAAACAAGGCATAAAGAACTAACAAGCCCTCCAAAAACAGAAAAAACTGTGTTTATATTTAAAGCAAGCATTGCGTTGCCTTGTTTGGTCAGCGTGTATCCGTCGAATGTTGAGGCAATAGATGCGGGAGTGCCAGGCGTATTAATTAAAATTGCGGAGATTCCTCCAGACCATATAGCAGCGTTATATACCCCGATTAACATCGCAAAGCCGCAGGCCGGCGGCAGCCAAAAAGATATTGGCGTTAAAACCGCCACGCCCATTGTAGCGGTTAGTCCGGGTAGTGTTCCAATTAATGCTCCAGACACAACGCCTGCAAGCAAATATAAAAACACATCGGGTTTAAAAATTCCGGCAAATGCTTCCAGCCACTCCATAAGATGCGCTCCTATCTTAGCATTATATGTAAAAATTTGGCAAATATAAAATATAAAACGCCTGTAAATACAATCGAAAATATTATGTTAAACTTCCATGCTCTTTTATAAAACCAATTTAAAAATCCTATAAATACAATTGTAAGCGGAATAAAAGGCAGAAACATAAATGCAACAGAATATACTATTATTGCTATAGCGCTTATTAAAAGACAAAAAAGATTTGTACGTTCCGTATCGTTGCTTTGAAAATACGCATCTTTGTGTTTTATATAACCCACTCCGGTTATTAGCGATAATAAAACAATTATAGTGCAGATAATTATTGGAAAATAACCGGGCCCCGGCGCTCCATCGCTTGAAGTGCCGGGAAATTTTAACGCAGGAATTAAAAATGCTAACGCTATAGCAATCATCCCGCCCGAAAAAAGCAAGCCCGATTTTGTCATAATATTATCTGAAAGCTAACGCAAATTAAGCGAAGGTATCTCTTTTTGATACCACGCCGCCTGTTCTTCCGCAAACTTTTGTGTATCTGCGGCATTCAAATATGCGGGCGTCAAGCCGTATTTTACGCACAACTCTTCAAACTCTTTTGACTGTATTGCTTTTGCAAATGAATCTTCCAGCACTTTAAGAACATCGTCCGGTGTATTTCCGGGGGCGGCAAAAGTCCCCCAGCCCAGCACTTCTACTGTGTAACCAAGTTCCGCAAAAGCAGGAACATCAGGATATAGCGCCGAACGCTGATTGTCCGCTATGGCAAGAACTCTTAATTTACCGCTTTCTACTCCGGACTTAATTTCGCCCGGCGCAACTGTTACCAAATCAATGTGGCCGCCCATTAATGCCGTAGCAGCGGCAGCACCGCCGTCAAAGGGCACATGATTAAATTTAACGCCGCAGGCTTTTTCTATTCCTACAGCGGCAAAGTGCCAGATTGAACCGGTACCCGCATTGCCTGTTTTAATTTCGCCGGGATGTGTTTTGGCAAACTCAATTAGCTCCTCAAAACTTTTATACGGCGATTCCGCATTTACAGCAATTGCGGCAGGAAGCGTCATTGCGCGCGCAAAATAACGAATGTCTTTTGGTTCGATATTGGAAAGCCCCAACGCTTTTATCATTGCGCTTTCTACAGGCATATACATTATGTTATACCCATCCGGTTTTTGCGCCGTCATATATTCTGTAGCCACTGCGCTTGAACCGCCCGCCTTGTTGGTTACAACAAGAGGCACTCCCAGTTCGCCTTCTACCGCCTTTGCCAAAAAGCGTGTTACAACATCACTTGTTCCGCCGGCGGAAGCACCAACTACAACGCCAATCTGTTTTGATGGATATTTTTCAACCTTTGAACATCCCGCAGCAATCAAAATTATTGCCACAAAAAACAATCCGGCAATTTTTCTCATTATTTTTCTCCTTGAAAATAAATATTTAACTAAGCTTTAAAAAAAGCAGATAGTTCAGAATCAAGTTTTTTGCGCTCCGCATCTGTTAAATCAAGCGCGGGCGCTCTCATATACGCCGCCGGAAGTCCCCGTCTTTCCATTGCATATTTAAAAATTGCCATGTTTGAGCCGTTTTTAACAATTTCGCATAAGCTGGAGGCAAGCGCCTGCGCTTTTTGGGCAGCGTCAATATCTCCTTTGTTAAACTCGTCATACACTTTAACAAAGTATTCCGGGGCAACATTGGAACAGCCTGAAACAGTACCATCGCAGCCCATTGCAAGACCCGGCAGAAAGAGTCTGTCTGCTCCTACAACAACAGAAAACTTGCCGTCATTGCATAACAAATAATCTTTTACCCTTAAAAAATCAGGATAGCTGTACTTTACCCCAACTACATTTTTTGTTCGTTTTAGTATGCGTTCAATAACTGCGGGACTTAAATCGTTTGCCGCGCATTGTGGAATACAATAAAGATATACAGGCATTTCAGGTGAGACGCTGTTGGCAGCCTGTACAAAGTATTCTTCCATTTCTCTCTCGTTTACGCCAAAAAACTGAGGCGTTACTACGCCTATTCCGTCCGCGCCTGTTTTTTCAGCGTGCCGTGCAAGCTCAACAGTTTCTTTTGTTGTCATTGCGCCAACATGTATGTATACCGGTATACGATTTGCCGCTGCCTTAATCACAGTTTCCGCAACAAGTTTGCGTTCGTCTGCGCTCATTTTTAGCATTTCTCCCGTAGTTCCGCACGGGTACAAACAATGAACCTTATGTTCAATTAAATAATTTGTATAAGCAATCAAAGTGTCTATATCAATTTTATCGTTACTTGTAAACGGAGTAACCATTGCTGTTATAACACCATGCATTTTTTTCATTCGCCAACCCTCTATCTTTATCTTATTATACTCCCTGTCTTTATACTAGTATATCCCCCCAGGAGGATGAAGCGGCGTCCGCGTCCGCGTACGCAGGCCGCACAGGGGCGAAGCCCCACCAACAGGGCGGACACATATTGCCGGCTGTTGCGCGGCCGCGCCCAACCCAATGTTCGCAGGGCGTGGCTCCCCGTTCTGCGCTTGCGCAGAACGGCCGCATCCGCAGTTTAAGCGGCGTCCGGTGAGTTTATTCGTTTTTTTAATTCGTCAATTTGAATTTTAACTGCGGAGGGCGAGGGGCCGCCTGGCAGCGAACGCGATTCAACACAAACTTTAGGAGACAGTTTTTCAAAAATATCAGATTCAAAAAGATTGGAATGAGTTTTAAGCGCTTCAAGAGACAGGCAGGCGATTCGTGTTTCGCCTCTGCTTATGCAATCGCGCACAATTCCCGCAACAGCCTCATGCGCTCTGCGAAATGGCATACCTTTGGCAACAAGATATTCCGCCGCGTCGGTTGCTTCAAGAAAACCTTCGTTACAGGCGGCGCTCATTCGTTTTATGTTCCATTTTGCGCCGGCAATCATTCCGCGGAAAATTTTGTACGATGAACTTAATGTATCAAGACTGTCGAAAAGCGCTTCTTTATCTTCCTGCAAATCCTTGTTATATGCGTATGGCAGACCTTTTTGCAATGTTAAAAGAGTAACAAGGTTTCCGGTAACACGAGCGCTTTTTCCGCGGATAAGCTCGGCAAAGTCCGGATTTTTTTTCTGCGGCATTATTGAGGAGCCTGTACTCCATGCTTCGGAGAGTTCTATAAACTTGAACTCCTCACTGGCCCACAACACAATGTCTTCGCAAAAACGCGATAGATTAGTTTGAGATATGGCGGCGGCGGCGGCTAACTCCGAGGCAAAATCGCGCGCTGCAACCGCATCCATTGAATTTATACATGGCCGCGCAAATCCAAGCGCGGCGCGGACAGCTTCTCTGTCCAATTTAAGTGTAGAGCCGGCAAGAGCGCCGGAGCCAAGCGGACATTCGTCCAGGCGGCGCAGCGCGTCAAAAAATCTGCCCGAATCACGTTCCAGCGCCGCCGCCCATGCGACAAGATGATGTCCAAGCGTTACAGGCTGCGCGCGCTGCAAATGAGTGTATCCAGGCATGATTGTTTCGATATGTTCTTCCGCTCTTTCAAGAAGTAATTTGACTGCAGCGCGAATTTCACATATAAGCTCCGGAACCGTGCGCTTTAAAAAAAGACGAAAGCCTGTAACAACCTGGTCGTTGCGGCTGCGTCCGGAATGAACACGCCGTCCTTCATCTCCAAGCCGCGCGGTAAGTTCGGATTCTATAAATGAATGAATATCCTCGGCGGCGACATCTATTTTAAGGGAACCAGCGTTAAATTCGCGTTCAATATCGCAAAGCGCGGAGTCCAACAAATCCGCTGTTTTATGTGGAATAATGCCCTGTGCGCCAAGCATTGCGACGTGTGCGCGGCTTAACGCAATATCGTCTTTTATAAGCCGTTTGTCTGTTGCAATTGAGGCCTGAAACGCAAACGCGGCTTCTTCCGGTTTTTCGTCAAGCCTTCCGCCCCAAAGCACTTTGGTTTTTTCCACATTCATAAAACAAAGCTATCACAGGGCAGGCTGCTGTTCAAGACTTGTTAAATTTTGTGCGGGTCTGCGTGTGGCCGCCTGTGACGCGGCGTGTGGCGCGGCTGGCGGGGGCCTGCGGCGGCTGGCGGCGTCGGACCAGCGATTCCGAATTAGAAATAATTTATGTCCAGACATGGGCAATTATTTGGAACAAAAGGTGGTTGCAGACACCCGCGCAAGCGATTGAAGCGGAAATGAGCGCTGAAAGCGCGAATTACAGCGGAAAGCGCGGTTTTTGCCGGCTTGTGTTAAGGCCGTCTTATGCGCAGCGCAGCCGCGGCGCATAAGACGACCGGCCTGCGAACCCGCGTGCGCGGTTTCGCCGGTTGCAGGTGGAGGCCGCCTGCAACCGCCGCAGGCGGGCGTGGGGTGGAAGCGCGCTTCGCGCGGCTTTATCGCCAACCGCGGTCTGCATTTGTGCGCAGACCGCGGGCCGCAACCAGCTGCCGCCTGCGGCGCGGCGGGTGGCGCGGCGGTATGCTTTGCCGGCAAAGCATACCGCCGCCTTCGTTAAAGCCGGCCGAAGGCTGGGGCGTGCAGCCGCCACACGCCCCAGCCGGTTGAAGTGCGCTGCCCCGCGGCCTGCGTTCACGCGCAGGCCGCGGCAGGCGAATGTGTACGCGCGCAGCGGCGGGCGATAAAGCCTGCCGCACCCCCCCCCCCTGTAAATCTTAGGACAAAACCTACATAAACAAATACAACTTAAAGCCCAATTTACACGCCTGGAAACAGCAATACTTAACAAATGCTAAGCGCTTTTTTTAGGAATTTTGCCTGTTTTTTGCAAAAAACTATTGACGGGGGGGGGGGGGGGATTTGGTATCATCAAGCAGAACTTTGTTTACAGGGAGGTTGGTGTTATTTTTTGTGAAATTTTTATAAAAACGCCAAACAGAAGG
>JAIRPU010000147.1 GCA_031256815.1 Spirochaetaceae bacterium | reverse complement strand
GGGTGGCGCCGGCGGCGGCGGGCGATCCGGCGGCGCGACGCGGGGCCCGGGGACGTCCGGCCCACCCCCGCGCGCCGCGACGCGGCCCGCGGGGACACGACCGGCTAAACCGCACGCGGTTTAGCCGGCTTGCCGGAAGAGGCCGCTCGCAGCGGCAAAGCCGTTTCGCGGGCGGCCTCTACCGCGGCGGCCGCCTCCGGCAAAAATGCGCCCAAAATACCATAAATGCATACATTAAACCGCACTGCTTCATCATTTTTTTTCTAATTCGGAATTGCTGAACGCAAGCGCTTGATAATAGCGGCGCACAGATATATACTTGATGTATGATACAGGTTTCTCATCTTTTTAAAAATTATGGAAAATTTGCCGCTGTAAACGATGTTTCGTTTTCCGTTGGCGAAAAAATCACAGGGCTTTTAGGGCCAAATGGCGCAGGAAAAACAACAGTCATGAAGATTCTCACTGGTTACCACTATCCAAGCGCAGGTACTGCGCAGGTTGCCGGAATCTCCGTAACAGAAAACCCTGTTGCGTGTAAAAAATTAATTGGCTATTTGCCGGAAAGTGTTCCGCTTTACGGAGAGCTAACCGTAGACGAGTATCTTACATTTATAGCGGAATCGCGGCTTATACCCAAAAACGAGCGTAAATCGAAAATTGACAGCGCAATAGAACGCTGCGGGCTCGGCTTAAAACGCAAAGCGCGCATCGAAACGCTTTCCAAAGGTTACAAACAGCGCACAGGGCTTGCCCAGTCAATTTTACATGACCCGCCTGTTCTCATACTTGATGAACCTACAACAGGTCTCGACCCAAATCAAATTATTGAAATTCGCAGCCTTATTAAAGAACTCGGTTCAAGCAAGACGGTTATACTTTCAACTCATATTTTGCAGGAAGTTGAAGCAATGTGCGAACAGGTGCTGATTTTAAATGAAGGCAGAATAGCGGCACAGGGGACGCCCGATTCCATTGCGCGTTCCATGCGCGGAGGCGAAACATGGACAATTCTTGTAAAAGGCGGAAGCGCCGGTAACATTCGCGAAAATTTGGAACGTTTTGCCATTGCACATTCATTTAAAACTGAAAATCTTGAGGTAACCGGAACCGGAGAAGACCGCGCTGAACTGAACTTCTTTTTGGAAGGCGGAACTGAAGATTCTGGCGAACTTCTCTTTGACTGGGCAGTTGAATACAACTACAAATTGCTTTCTATGCGGCAAAAGAAGCTCAGTCTGGAAGACATATTTGTACGTCTTACCGCATAGCACTTTAAGGAGAATAAATTGAATATCGCATTATATAAAGAACGCTGGAAAGCGGCGCTTGCGCTTACACGCAAAGAACTTTACTCACTTAGTATCTCGCCGGCATTTTTTGGCGTTGTGTTGTTTTTTTTGATTTTTACTTCGGTTTGGCTGTTTCAGTTTCAAAACTTTTTTCAACGCGGCGAGGCAAGTCTTCGCGCTTATTTTGCCGCGTTCCCGCTTGCGTTCATTCTTGTTCTGCCGGCGCTTACAATGCGCAGTTGGGCAGAAGAACGCAAAACCGGCAGTGTGGAATTGCTGCTTACCCTGCCTTTAAGCGAATGGGGGCTTGTAATTGGCAAATTTCTTGCGGCGTTTATCGCTGTTGTGGCAATGTTTGTGCTGACACTGCCAATGCCTGTTTCACTTTCGCTGCTTGGCCGTTTTGATTCCGGCGTTATTGCCGCCGAATATGCCGGCGCATTGCTTTTGGCCGCCTCAGGTTTGTCGCTTGGGCTTTTGCTTTCCGCACTGTCAAAAAATCAGGTAGCGGCGTTTCTGGGCAGCGCGGCGGCGCTTGTCGTGGTAATGCTTATTGGGCAAATCCCGTGGACTATGGGGCTGCCGCCGGTAATAAACACGGCAATAAGGCTTATCGCGCTGGCTTCGCATTTTGAAAGTTTTTCAAAAGGACTTTTAGATACGCGGGATGCGGCTTATTTTATCGTTACAACAGCGCTTTTCCTGTTTTTAAATGTAAAAGTGCTGGTTTTTCGCAAGTGGTCATAACCGCTAAAGGATTTTAAAATGAATAAAAAACAAACGGTTATTATAACAACTCTATCTCTTGTTATCTTCGCGCTTGTCTTACTGCTTTCGCAGCGCGTTTGGACAAGAGTCGACCTTACAAAATACAAATCGTGGACGATTTCTCCAGTTTCCAAAAAAATTGCTTCTGAACTTGAAGATGAGCTTAGAATTACCTATTTTGTTACAGAAAAATTAAAAGAACTCTACGGATTTCCCGGAGAAATAAGCGATTTAATTGAAGAATATGTAAATTTTTCGCATGGCAAAATCAGTTTTATGAGCCGCGACCCGGCAAAAGCCGGTCTTGAACAGCAGCTGGCCGAAATTGGTATTCCGTATCAGGAGTTTCAGGTTGTAGAAAAAGACCAGGCTTCGTTTTCCAATGTTTATACTGGAATTTTAATCGAATATCAGGGGCGGCAGGAAGTTTTGCCCTTCGTTTTCAGGCTTGATACGCTTGAATACGAGATAACAAACCGCATACGGGCGCTTGTCAGGGACAGCGAAAAAGCATTGGGGATTTTGGTTGCGGACACGCAAAATAGTTTTAACGGCGATAATCAATACAGCGGGCTTTCGCAATATTTAACACGGGCAGGTTATAAAGTCAGAAACATAAACCCGGGGGACGAAATTCCAGATACGCTAAGCTCTCTTTTTGTAATAAGCGGCGCTGAATCTCTGGATGAATGGGCATTATACCGCATAGACCGCTATATACAAACCGGAGGCAAGGTTCTTTTTGCCGCAAAAAGCGTGTCTGTTTCTACAAATGGCGCGTTTTTAGCGGAAAAAATAAACGATAACGGCCTTTTGGCAATGCTCTCTTCTTATGGGGTAAATGTTGAATATTCGCTCGCGCTTGATGCGTCTTCACTTTCCATGCTTGCGCCCAATCCTACAGGACAAAGCGGACTTCGCGCCGTTATGCGTTATCCGTTTTTTATTCGTGTAATTCCGGAAGACGTAAATATTGACCATCCTGTAACATCGACATTCAACAGTCTTGACCTTTACTGGCCAAATACGCTTAACATTAACGTGCCGGAAGGTATTGAAAGCGCAACGCTGTTTACAACAACAGACAGCGGCTGGGAACAGAAAGATGAATTCGTTATAGACCCGCAAATGTCGTTTCAATGGGCGCAGGACAAAGAAAAAACTCAGGGGAAAAAAATCCTTGGCGTTTCTCTTTCCGGACAGTTTAACTCGTTTTTTAAAGACAAACAAAAACCTGTGCGCGAAGGCGCCGATGAAATATTGCCGGATATGCCCGAAAAGGCAAGCCCATCCCGTATTATTGTAGTTGGCAACGCCGATTTTTTAATAGGCAACTACGACTTTATTTTTAACTCTTTTTCGCAGGCGCAGCCTAATTTGAACTTTGCCGTGCTTTCGGCTGATTGGCTTTGCAACGATGATGATATTATTTCAATTCGTTCGCGCGCTCCTTCTACAGGCGCTCTGGACAGAATTCTGGACGAAACAGAACGCGCGGCGGCCTTTGGCTTTGTGCGGTTTTTAAATACAATTCTTGTTCCAATTTTGGTACTTGGCATTGCTACAGCGTTACATTTAAGACGTAAAAAAGCTCAAGCCGAATAAGCGCCTGCGGCGGCCGACACTGCCGGCGGCGTGGGCACGTCTGCGACGGCGTGAGCCGTTGCCGGTGTCGGCGGCCGTAGGGGCCCGCGCCGCTTCGCCGGCCTCCGGCCTGCGCTCAAAGCGCAGGCCGGGGCGCACTATTTTTTAAGCGGGCTTTCTGTCCGCCAAATTTGCGGATAGTTCTATTTTGGAAAGGGTAATTTCGCGGATTATTTCTTCCGCGCTTTTTCTTGGGTCGTAAAGTTTTAACCTGTGCGCCAGTGCCGGCGCGGCAAGAACGGC
>JAIRPU010000050.1 GCA_031256815.1 Spirochaetaceae bacterium | reverse complement strand
CTCGCCGGAAATTTTACAACCGGCAAAACCCGCTAAACCCAAAACGGCAAACGCCGTAAAAAACCCCGCGTTTGTTAAACGCGCCCCAACCTTCCAACCGCATTGCACGGGGGGGGGGGGATAAGGTAACCAAATTAACTGCCATATTATTCTCCTCCAGGCGGGTTTTGCCTTGGCTACTGTGGCATTGCCGCCTTTTAAAATGTATTTACGGCATGGAACTAAAGCCTTGCCGCATATTTATAATATAACACATGAAGTAGAAAAAGGCAAGGGGAAAATAAGGAAATTTGGGAATAGGAAATTTGGAAAATTTGAAGACAATAAAAAATCTTAGTGATGTAACAGGAAATAGGAAGACAATAAAAATCAATAAGATTTTTATTGTCTTTTATGCCCGCGCGAAAGTGTGGTGCGCTTTCGCGCGGGGGCGGCCACGCTTCGCGCGGGCTGCCTAACCCGGCCTTGTTTTCCATGTCCTGCCGTTTCGCAACGCGAAGCGTTGTGAGGCGATAGGGCGATAAGCGCCGCGCGAAGCGCGGTGTAGCCCGCAAAAGCGCTATGCGCTTTTGCGGGTAGTCGATGAATGCCGCGAAGCGGCTGCATTCTCGCAGGCGTGGGTCTGCTTTTCGTGCAAAGCAGAACCACGCCCCCACCCACACGCCCCGCCCTGCGAAAACGCGTAGCGGTTTCGCAGGCTGCCGCCACAGGCGGCAGCTATACTTCAACTGTTGTCCAGCGGATTTCGGCTTCCGGTAGAGGCCGGCGGCGCACGTCCACCTCACGCCCCGCCCTGCGCTAAGCGCGTTTACACCACCCACGCCGCTTCATCAGTTTTCTATAATTCGGAATTGCTGAATCTGCTGCGCGGCCTCTTGAAAAAAGCTCTGGATATTGCCAGAATTGAATATGCGTAAGTCTTTATGGCCAAGAATACTGATTATTATTTGTCTTTACGCGGCAATATTTTTGGGAGTTGCCGTTGTGCAATTCATGAGTCAGGATGGCTTTAACCGGCGTGTAGGCAGTTTGATACTAAGCGGACGTTACAAATTTAACGCGGCTTTTGACGACACAGATAACGCAGACCCGAATGAAATTCCTGTAGAAAACGCTGTAAGTGTATTTTTTGGCGGACTTGAATTTAAACTTTCCGGCGGAACGCAGGAAAACCTGCTTTCGCTTATCGACTTTGATGGAATTAGAAGGCCGCTTATCCCCAAAAGCATGATTATTGACGAATATTCGGTAAGGTTTAAACTTTCCGGCGGTTCAGTGCTTGCGTTTTACGTCCAGAACAAGAGCCTTTCAGATGAACTTATAATAAGTTCGCACCTTGCGGAGGATGCGCTTTCCATAGAACTTCCATACAGGCTTACAAAAAATTCAACTCTTGATTCAAAAACTTTTGCTGTAATTCACAATAAACAAAAATATAATTTTGACCGCGCAATAGCAGACAACGAACGGCAGTTAATTGTGTTTGACCATAAAAACCCTGTAATCAGCTATCGTGTTTTAAATAGCGGAAGCCGTTTTAATCCCGCTAATTTTATAATTTCAGACGCAATGGGCAAACAATTTTACGATGACATTGTAGCGCAATGGCGCAGCAGCGCTTTTTTTGAATGGAACAGCAATATCGGCAGTTCAAATGACGAGCTGGAAATTACAGCGTTTATATCTGAATCGGCGCGTCGTAATAACTATAACAAGGCGCTTGCCTCTATATCTGAAGATTTTATAAACAGCACCTCAAAAAGCTACCTGCCTTCAACTTTTACAGGACAACTTGAAGGCGCCGCGCGAAACATGGGGCGTGTAGAGCAGGAGCGAATTTCCGCCATAGAAAAACTTGTTAAAAACCGTGATGAAATATTAAAACAGCATAAACTTTTTGATTTTTTATTACAGCGCAGTAAAAACACGCTTTTTGATGAAGCGATTGCCATGGTAAAACAGATTTCGCCGGACAGCATTACGCTTGCCGATTGCCCGGGCGCGCTTGAAGGCTGGTGGGCTTTTGAAACCTGGCATAAAAGCAAAGAAAACCCTTTTGGCCTTCTTGCAAACCGCGCAAAGCTTTTGCTTTCCGAAAATCTTATAAAAGAAGACGATGTGCCGCGTGTATTTGTCCGCACAGGCAATACGATAGATGTGTTTTTTAGCATAAGGCTTGGAATGGCGCTGGCGGCTTATGGAGACCTTGGCGGCAGCGCCGAATGGGCGGCTGTAGGGCGTTCCATTGTGCTTTCTGTGCTTTCATTTGCCGGTAAAAACGCTTCGCTTCCGGCATCTTTAATCAGCGGCGAAGACGGGCGTTATATTGAACAGGAAGACGGCGACAGGCTTCAACCTGGTTTTATATATCCATACCTTAATGCGTCTGATTTTTATCCTCATGTTGTAGGCGCAGGTACCGTTATGTTTGGCGTCTGGCTGTGGACATCATCCCCATCTGTAGGCGCTTCTTACCGTAATAACACAATGGAATTTGGCATAACCTTTCCGCTAAACAGCCCTCATTATTTAATTATCTGCGGGATACGTCCTTTTTCGCGTATTCAAATACGCGGAATGGATTACCGTTCCGACCAGCGTTTTGAATCTTACAATTCACCAGGATGGGTTTATTTGCCCGGCGAACAAATGCTTCTGTTAAAACTTGTACACAAAAACGAATTGGAAAGCATAAAAATTTATTTTACTCAATAAAACATGAAGACGATAAAATCTCCAAAAGAGAGAAGTTTAAGCGGCTCCAAAGAATTGCGTAATACAGTTACAGAGATTATTGAAGAGGTACGTTTACGCGGCGATAAAGCGTTGCTTGAATTTTCAATGCGCTTTGATTCATCAAAACGGGATTCATTAAAAGTTGAATTATGCGAGCTAACCGAAGCTTTAAAGCTGCTGGACGGCGGCTTAAAAAACGCAATGGAAAGAGCGCTGCGGAACATTCGCGCTTTTGCGCTGGCTCAACGTAAAAGTTTGCGAAATATCGAGCGCTTTTCGCCGGAACCCGGGCTTGTTATAGGGCAAAGACTTTTGCCGGTTGAATCCTGTTTGTGTTACATTCCCGGAGGTAATTTCCCCCTGTTTTCTACGGCGCTAATGCTGGTTACGCCGGCAAAAGTTGCAGGCGTGCGGCGGGTTGTGGCCTGTTCGCCTGTTATGCACGGGCAGGCTTCCATTCACCCTGTAACGCTTGCCGCGCTTGCGCTTGCCGGAGCTGATGAAGTTTATGCGCTTGGAGGAGCGCAGGCGATAGCGGCGTTTGCATACGGAACGGAACAAATTCCGCCATGCGACCTTATCGTAGGCCCAGGAAATGAGTTTGTGGCCGAAGCAAAAAGACAGTGTTATGGACAGGTTGGCATTGATTTTATAGCCGGCCCAAGCGAGGTGCTTATTATAGCCGACGATAGAGCTAAAGCCGATTTTATCGCTGCCGACCTTTTGGCACAATGCGAACATGATGTAAACGCGCAGGCGACACTTGTTACAACTTCTGCGCGGCTTGCGGAATCTGTTATTAAAAAAATTGAATCGGAACTTGCTGTTTTGGAAACGGTAAAAACAGCCGGCATTTCCTGGGCAGAACGCGGCGGGATTTACCTTGCCGAAACGCTTGATGAAGCGGCGGCGTTTGCAAACAGCCGCGCTCCGGAACATCTTGAACTGCAAACTTGCGAAAACAAACGCCTTGTTTCAAAGTTATACAATTATGGCGCGCTTTTTGACGGCGAATATGCCGCAGAAGTATTTGGAGATTATGTTGCGGGCACAAATCATACGCTGCCCACTTCAGGCGCGGCGCGTTATACCGGCGGGCTTGGCGTTGGAACTTTTCTAAAAACAGTTTGCTTTCAAAAGGCATCGCCAAAATCCGCGTCAAGGCTTGCCCCTTTTGCCGCAACGCTTGCCAATGCGGAAGGTTTATGCGCGCATCGTAATGCGGCGGAACAACGTTTAATAAACCACAAAAAACCTCTGCGCTAATATTTTGCGCCGCAGGCGGGGCCGCCGCTTGTGGCGGCCGCAAACGCGCTTGACATTTTTATAAAAATTAATTTATAGTGAATACGGTTTGGGAGAACCGGCATGGCAGAAGAAAGGAAAAAGAAGAAGGACATAAAAGATCTTACCGGCAGGCAGAAAGCCGCTATTTTTTTGGTAAGTATAGGCTCCGATATTTCCGCTGAAGTTTTCAAATATATGCGCGAAGACGAAATAGAAACGCTTACTTTTGAAATTGCGCGGCTTGAAACAATAGAACCAGAACAAAAAGACGCTATTCTGGCCGAGTTCCAGGAACTCATGATGGCCAATCAATTTATTTCGATAGGCGGCATAGATTATGCGCGTGAGCTTCTCGAAAAATCACTTGGCAGCCAGAAAGCGGTAGATATAATAAACAGGCTTACATCAAGTTTGCAGGTGCGCCCCTTCGACTTTATCCGCCGAACCGACCCTGCTCATCTTTTAAACTTTATTCAACAGGAGCTGCCGCAAACAATAGCGCTTATACTTGCCTATCTGGAACCAAACAAAGCTTCTGTTATTTTACAAAATCTGCCGCACGAAGTTCAGGCGGAAGTTGCGCGGCGTATTGCAATTATGGACAGAACTTCGCCGGAAGTTTTGCGCGAAGTAGAGCGTGTTCTGGAAAAGAAACTTTCTACGCTTTCCAGCGAAGATTACACAACTGCCGGCGGCGTTGGCAGTGTTGTTGAAATTCTCAACCTTGTTGACCGTTCATCGGAAAAACAAATTATTGAAGCGCTGGAAGAAGAAGACCCCGAACTTGCCGAAGAAATCAAAAAGAAAATGTTTGTCTTCGAAGATATTGTTATGCTTGACGACAGGTCGATACAGAAAGTGCTTCGCGAGGTAGACACACAGGAGCTTTCCAAAGCGCTTAAATCTGTTGATTCAGAAGTGCAGGAAAAAATTTACAGAAATATGAGTAAACGCGCCGCGCAAATGTTAAAAGAGGATATGGAGTTTATGGGGCCTGTGCGTTTAAAAGACGTGGAAGAGTCGCAGCAAAAAATAGTTTCCATAATCCGGCATCTTGAAGATACAGGCGAAATTGTTGTATCACGCGCCGGCGAAGACGAGCTTGTTGTGTAAATACGCAGCTTAATCATTACCTTTTGGAACGCAATTTTTTTAAGGCAATATCAGCTCTTGTATTTTACGATGATTTTTGATATTATAACTCAATTTGATTTTCGGGGCGTAGCCTAGTGGCTAAGGCACTTGCTTTGGGAGCAAGGAATCGCGCGTTCGAGTCGCGCCGCCCCGAAGCAGCTATAAAAGACATTATGCGTATCGTTTCATGGAACCTAAACGGGATTAGAGCGGCGTCAGGTAAAGGCTTTCTTGAATGGCTTGCCGGTGATTCTCCAGACATTCTTTGTGTTCAGGAAACAAAAGCCGAACCGGGGCAGCTTCCGGATTCATTAAAACTGCCCCTCGATAAAAACGGCGTGCAGTACACTTCTTTTTGGGCAAACGCCAAAAAGCGCGGCTATTCAGGAGTCGCAATCTACACAAAGCAAAAACCGCTGGATGTAACTTTTCTTGACAATGCTGAATTCGACAACGAAGGCCGTGTTTTAAAGGCGGATTATGGCGCTTTTGTTCTGATTTGCGCGTATTTTCCAAACTCTCAGGATGCCGGCGCACGGCTTGATTATAAACTTGGTTTTTGCGCGGCAATGCTTTCGCTTTGCAAAAAACTTGTTGAAGATAAGCGCAATTTAATTCTTTGCGGCGATTATAATATTGCGCACCGCCCTGTTGACCTGGCGCGCCCCAAAGAAAACGAAGGCAATCCGGGCTATCTGCCCGAAGAACGCGCGTGGATGGACGAGTTTTGCGCGGCAGGTTTTAGCGACAGCTTTCGCGCAAAAAACGGCGATATTCCCGGCCAATACAGCTGGTGGTCATACCGCGCCGGCGCAAGGGCGCGAAACGTTGGCTGGAGAATTGACTATCATTGTGTAAACGAAGCGTTTTTACCGTGTATAGAAAGCGCCTCCATAAGGCAGGAGGTTTTGGGCTCCGACCATTGTCCGGTTGAAATACTTCTAAACACAGATTTATTCAAAAACATAAATAATGATTGACTACGTTATCCCCGGTAATATTGACACAAGAGTTTTAAAGCGCGCTGCCTCTGCGCTGCGCGAAGGCGCGGTAGCCGCGCTTCCAACTGAAACAACATGGATTACCGCCTGCGCATTAAATTCAGGCATTGGAATAAAAAAACTTCGCGCGCTTTCCGGTGAACGCGATGAACGGCATTTTACTCTTCTATGTTCAAAAATTTCCCAGTTTTCCAATTATTGCGAAATAGATAATCAGCGTTTTAGATTGATAAATAAACATATGCCCGGCCCTTTTGTTTTTATATTAAAAACCCTTCATGGCACGGAAAAAACGCTTGGTTTAAAACGCCGTGAACTTGGAGTTAGAATTCCTGAGCATACTGTTCCGCGCGCGTTAATAGACACACTTGGCGAACCGCTTTATACAATTACTGCAAAGCGTTCAATGCTTAAAGACGAAAATCAAATTGAATATGAAGAAGATGATGAAAACGAACTGCATTTAATTCCTGAAGCGGAACTTTTTGAAAGCGCGGTTGAAATGCTCGATATAAAAGGCATAGATCTTGTACTCGATTCGGGTGAGGAACTGCAGCGCTGTTTTTCTACAGTAATTGATTTAACTGGTACAAACGCGCGCATTTTGCGCAAAGGCGCCGGAGTTTTTCCTGAATGAAAAAACGGCGTTTACGCCTGCTTTCGCGCTCGCGTTTTTTTGTTGTTTCTTTATTACTGCTGCAAATTGGTGTTATAATAGCGCTGTTGCTTGGAAGCTCTCTTTATTTTAGTTATGCAAGCATAGCGTTTCAATTTATCAGCATTATTGTATGCATTCATATTTATAACAAAACAGGAAAACCGGCATATAAGCTTACATGGATTTTTTTAATTTTGCTTTTTCCGGTATTTGGCGGTTCATTTTATCTGCTGTTTTATATTCAATCGAATCCAAGAAAATACCGCAAACTTATAAAAAAATACCGCGCGCTTTGCAGCCCCTTCTTTTCGCTTGGCAAAGATTCCCTTCCAGGTTTGGAAAATGAACGCTGCTATGCGCTGTCCCGCTATCTGCAAAAACACGTGCATTACCCTGTGTATTCAAATACACAAACTGAATATTTTTCTTCCGGACAGTTGTATCATAAAAAACTTTTAACTGAATTAAAAAAAGCAAAGCGTTATATTTTTTTGGAATCTTTTATAATTAAAGACGGAATTATGTTTAATTCAATTTTTGATATATTAAAAGAAAAAGCGGCGGCGGGGCTTGATGTAAGGGTGTTTTACGATGATTTAGGCTGCTTTGCCACGCTTCCGCCCGATTTTAACAAAACTCTTGAAAAAACAGGAATAAGATGCCTTGTATTTAATCCTTTTAAACCTGTGCTTTCTTCGCTGCAAAACAACCGCGACCACCGTAAAATAATTTCGATAGACGGCATAACCGCGTTTACAGGCGGAGTGAACATAGGCGATGAATATATTAACGCATACGAAAAATACGGCTACTGGAACGATGCCGCAATTATGCTGCATGGAGAAGGCGCATGGTCTCTTACAATGATTTTTTTGCGTCTGTGGAACATGGAACAAAACCTGCGCGGATACGGAGCGCATGATAATTTTAACGTATTTAACCCCTGGCGTTCCGGCGAATGTACGGTTCAAAGCGATGGTTTTGTTCAGCCTTATGCGGAAAGTCCAATTACAAAAGAATATGTCTGCGAAAATGTTTATGTGCATATATTAAACGCGGCGCAAAAATATGTATACATAAATACGCCGTATTTAATTCCATGCGAATCGCTTTTTTCGGCATTAATTCTTGCGGCAAAATCCGGCACGGATGTACGTATAATAACTCCTCATATTCCAGATAAACCTTTTGTACATCTTGTAACACGTTCTTTTTACAGGCTTCTTATTAAAGCGGGAGTACGCATTTATGAATACTCTGAAGGGTTTAATCATTCCAAAACTTTTGTTGCAGACGATATTATGGCGTCTGTTGGAACGGCTAATTTGGATTTTAGGAGCCTCTGCCTGCACTACGAATGCGGCGTGTTTATTTATAAAAACAGCCAGGTATTAAAAGTAAAAGAAGACTTTCTTGAAACAGTAAACGTTTCAAAAGAGATAACATTAAAAGACTGCGCAGCAAATGCCGCGCACCGTTTTGTTCAGGACCTGCTTCGCATTTTTGCGCCTTTAATGTAGCCTCGTTTAAAACGCCGCCGCTTTTGCTGCCTGCTTACCAGTAACCGTTAATTACTGCGAATAAAATTACCTTAACGCATAGCGGTTTATGTATTCTTTTTTAACGGCAATTATTCTTATTTTGAAAATTCGTAATATGCCGCGCTTTGCGAAATATCCTCCTGGATTTTTTTTGCGCCCATGCCGTGCGCCTTGTCTTTTCCCTGCCACGACCACGACGCGCCGGGAAATTCTTTCATATAATCGTCCTG
>JAIRPU010000114.1 GCA_031256815.1 Spirochaetaceae bacterium | reverse complement strand
AACAAAATAGACAGCGATATAACGTATTATTATAAAGACCATATAAAAAACAAGCCTAAAGTTGATAATTGTAATACCGCGTTACAAGAAACATTATGCTTTAAAGAAAAATAATATAGACCGCCAGCTTTGCACGCGCAGCGGCCAGCGCAACCGCGTTGCGTTTTCGCCGCCTGCAGGTGGAACAGGCGCGCAAAGCGCGGTTTTGTCGCCGGCCCCGGCCTGCGTGTTGCGCAGGCCGGGGAAGTAACGCCGGCCGCCGCAGGCGGGCCCGCGCTGCCTCCTCCCCGCTTCCCGCCGCCTCCGGGCACCCGCCACGCCGCGCCGCTTCCCGCCTGAAGCCGCCGCCACACCGGCAGTCGGCGGCGCCTGCGGCGCAGCGCCATGTTTTGCAGGGCGCTGCTTGCAACAAGGCCACGCGAAGCGCGGCGCTTCCGGCAGTCGGCGCGCCTGCGGCGCGGCGCTCAACAGCGCCCGCAACAGGCGGGCATATCTCATGCTCTTAGCTACTTGGCGAGACCCGTATAATTCGGTATACTCATATAAAATGATAAAGGATAACCCCCATTGGCAGATACAGAAAATCAACATATAAACGGAAAAATAATACCTGTAGCTATTGAAGACGAGGTTAAGACCGCCTATCTCAATTATGCAATGTCGGTGATTATTTCGCGGGCGCTGCCAGACGCGCGCGATGGCTTAAAACCAGTACACCGGCGAATTCTTTACTCTATGGACGAGCTTGGACTGCGTCCTGGTTCCGCTCCCAAAAAAAGCGCGCGTATTGTTGGCGATACAATGGGTAAGTACCACCCTCACGGTGATATGGCGCTATACGATGCGCTTGTACGCATGGCGCAGGACTTTTCGCTGCGCTATCCGCTTGTAAAAGGCCAGGGGAACTTTGGCAGTATGGACGGCGACCCGCCGGCGGCAATGCGTTACACCGAGGCAAGGCTTTCCCGCGCAGGCGATGAAATGCTTGTTGATTTAAAAAAAGAAACGGTTGATTTTTTACCAAACTTTGACGAATCTTTGCGCGAGCCTTCTGTACTGCCTGCGGCAATTCCCAATTTGCTTGTAAACGGCTCCAGCGGAATAGCCGTTGGCATGGCAACAAATATGGCGCCGCATAATATTGTTGAAGTATGCGATGCAGTTTGCGCCTTTATAGATAATCCGGAAATAACAATAAGTGAACTTTCACATTACATAAAAGGCCCCGACTTTCCTACAGGCGGCGTAATTTTTGGAAGGCGCGGCATAAGAGAAGCTTACGAAACAGGGCGCGGCAAAGTGCTTATCCGCGGCAAGTTTGTTATAGAAACGGCAAAATCCGGTAAAGAAACGATTGTGTTTACCGAGCTGCCCTACAACGTAAATAAAAAATTACTGCTTGAACGCATTGGCGCAATGATGCGCGAAAAAGAGTTTGACGGAATTGCTTATGCAAATGATGAATCTGACAGGGACGGAGTTCGTGTTGTAATTGAACTTAAAAAAGGCGCTATAGTAAAAGTTGTTCTAAATCAGCTTTTTGCGCAAACCGCGCTGCAGTCAACATTTGGTATTATCAATTTGGCTCTTGTAAACGGCAAGCCTCAAACTCTTAACCTTAAAGAGCTGGTTTCCTGTTTTGTTTCGCACCGTATCGAAGTTATTATACGCCGTACACAGTATGATTTGCACAAGGCACAGGAACGCGAAAACATATTAAACGGCCTTGTAATTACCCTTGCAAACATTGATGAAGTTGTATCTATAATCAAGGCTTCGCGTGATGTAGAAGCGGCAAAAACAGAGTTAAAAGAAAAGTTTTTGTATCCGGCAATTAAAAAGCTGCCTGCCGGCGAAGTCCCGTTATTTGATAATAATTTACCGGTAAAAACGCCTTCTGTTGACGAAAAAGTTGAAGCGCAGGCGCAGGCCATAGTTGATATGCGGTTGGGGCGGCTTACTCATCTTGAAGTTGAAAAAATTGAAAAAGAACTTGCCGGACTTAAAACTCAAATTGCTTATTATATATCGCTTTTATCAGATGAACAAAAAATTCGCGGCGTAATAAAAGACGAAACAAAAAATATTGTGGAGCGTTTTGGCGATGCCCGCCGTACCGAAATTGTTGATGGCGAAATTGAAAGTATCGACATAGAAGATCTTATCAAAAAAGAAGAAATGATGATACTCATTTCAAATCTTGGTTATATAAAACGTGTTCCTGTTGCTTCGTACAAAAACCAGGGGCGCGGCGGCAAAGGAATGATAAGCGCAAAGCTTTCCGAAGATGACTTTATCAAACAAATTTTTGTTGCTTCTACGCATGAATATATTATGTTTATTACAAGCGAAGGAAAAGCTTACTGCATGAAGGTGCATGAGCTTCCCGAAGGAACACGCACGTCAAAGGGAGCGCATCTAAAGGGGCTTTTAACCGTGTCGCCAAACGAAGAAATTACAGCAATCGTTTCGTTTAAAGAATTTGCGGACGATAAATTTTTGTTTATGGGAACATCACGCGGTGTTGTAAAAAAAGTTATGACAAGCCAATTTTCCAACGCAAAAACAAAAGGCGTTATTGCCATTAACCTTGACGAAGATGATAAGCTTGTTTCCGCGCTTTTAACAGGCGGCAATGACGAGATTGTGCTTATATCGCGTCATGGCCAGGCACTGCGAACCGGCGAAGATGCGGTGCGCGCAATGGGCCGGCAGTCGCGCGGTGTTACAGGTATGCGCCTTGATGCGGAAGATGAACTTGCCGGTGTTTTGCGCGTGGTGCCCGGCGAAACTATGCTTTTGCTTTCTGAATACGGCTATGGCAAGCGTATTGATTTTGATGAATTTAACGCGCATGGCCGCGCAACCGGAGGTCAGAAAATATATACAATAACAGATAAAACAGGTGAATTAACGAGTTGTGTAAATGTGCATGAAGACGAAGAAATAATGTGTATTACCAGCCAGGGTAAATCAATAAAACTAAAAGTAGACACCATTCGTGTTATGGGCAGAAGCGCAATGGGCGTGCGAATTCTCAATATAGAAAAACCTGATTTTGTTGTAGGTGTAGACAGAATAGTTCAGGATGAAGACGGCGTAGTGGAGAACACAAATGATGTTTAAGCTAATTGCGCTGGATTTGGACGACACGCTTCTGCGTACAGATCTTACAATTTCACCAAAGACAAAAAACGCGCTTAAAAAAGCTATTTCGCGCGGTGTTATTGTTGTTTTTGCAACGGGAAGGGTTCCAAATGCTCTGCGAAATTATGTAAAACTGCTTGGCTTGCACAAATCGGAAGGATATTTAATCTGCGGTAACGGCACACAAATAATCAACAGCCGCAGCGGGGCGCTTGTTGATGAAGCGCGCCTGCCTTCAAAAGCCGCGCTTGCCGCTTTTGACCTTGCAGATGCCGAAGATTTTTGTGTTCAGATATACGATGGCAATAATATTATTGTATCGCGCCGCAACGAATTTTCTGATGCAGACGAAAAACTTACAGGTATGAAGCAGCTAATTCCTGAAAATTTTCGCGAGCTGCTTGTTGAACGCGGCGCTTACAAACTGGTTATTCCAGCAGACCCCATGTTATTGCGTCCACTGGAAGAAATTTTACGGAATGTACTTAGCGAAGAAGTAACGCTTTTTACCAGCAAACCTTACTATTTGGAGATACTTCCTCCTGCGTGCGATAAAGGCGCGGCGCTTGCAAAAGTTGCGGCAAAGCTGGGCGTAAAACAGAACGAGGTAATGGCTTTTGGCGATTCAATGAATGATGAAGCAATGATTCGCTGGGCAGGCTGCGGTGTTGCAATGTGCAATGGAGACGACCGTATAAAAAGCTCCGCCAGGCTTGTTACAGAAAAATCAAACGATGAAGATGGCATTGCGCTTGTTATCGAACGCTATGTTCTTGGCCAGGAAGCGCTGCCACAATAAATTTTATGACACCTTGATATATTTTTAGAAATCCGACATATTTACTAGGATATGAACGAAATCGATATTACAGACGTTGTTTGTCCTGTAACTTTTGTAAAAGTAAAGGTGGCCATTGACGGTATCGAAGATGGAGAAACGCTTGTTATCAAATTAAATGACGGCGAGCCTGTTCAAAATGTGCCGCGAAGTCTTAAAAACGAAGGTCATAAAGTAACAGGAATCGAAAATAACGGCGATGGCACATGGAAACTGACTGTCGTTAAAGGCGGATTTTTGTGAGCATCCTCGATTTAGTTGGTAATACACCGCTAATCGCCCTGTCTCGTTTTGCCGCGCTTTCCGGTAATATTCGCGAAGAAGTTTCTTTATTTGCCAAAGCAGAGTTTCTTAATCCTTCCGGGTCTGTAAAAGACCGCGCTGTTCGCGGCATAGTCAAGGCGGCGCTTGCTTCGGGCCTTTTGCGGCATGGTAAAACACTTGTTGATTCATCCAGCGGCAACACAGGAATTGGTTATGCAATGGCAGGCGCGGCGCTGGGCTTTCCGGTAAAAATCTTTTTGCCGGCAAACGCAAACAGCGAACGCAAACGAATGTTGCGTATCCTTGGCGCAGAAATTGTTGAAACAAACCCGCTGGAAGGCTCCGACGGGGCATATCTTGCGGTTCGGGCAGAAGTTGAAAGCAATAAAGAACGTTATTTTTACAGTGACCAGTATAGCAACGCCGAAAACTGGAGGGCGCATTATTTGAATACGGCGGCCGAAATTTGGCAGCAAACTGACGGAAAAATCACCCATTTTGTTGCCATTGCCGGCACATCCGGCACTTTTATTGGCACTTCGCGGCGCTTAAAGGAGCTTAATCCAAAAATAAAATGCCTGCTGGTACAGCCGGATTCACCTTTTCATGGCATAGAAGGCACAAAACATCTTGCAAGCGCCCTGCCTGTGGCAATTTTCGACAAAAATGTTGCCGACTCTACAATCGAAGTTAATACCGAAGAATCGTACCGTGCGGCGCGGGAACTTGCCATTAGCGAAGGCGTATTTGCCGGAATAAGCGCCGGAGCAAATTGCGCCGCAGCCCGAAGGCTTTGTGCGGAGCTTTCTGCGCCGGCGTGTGTGGTAACTGTTTTGTGCGATTCCGGCAGCCGTTATTTAAGCGAAGATTTTTGGGAGGCTGTATGATAACGATTCCTCTAATTCTAAAAAAACAAATTGAATTTGAAGCGGAATCTGTTTATCCGAATGAATGTTGCGGTATTATTTTTGGCAGTATTGAAGATGGAATTGCGGGAGCGGAAGAAGTCCGGCGCGTTCATTCATTACAAACAGTTGTAAACACCTTTGAATCGGAAGAGCGTTATCACCGTTTTAGAATAGAAAGCGATACGCTTTTATGCGCCGAACGAAGCGCGCTGCGGCGCGGAATTGCCGTGCTGGGATTTTATCATTCACATCCTGACCATAATGCGCGTCCTTCAGATTACGACCGCATACACGCGCTGCCGTTTTATTCTTATGTTATTGTCAGCGTTATAAAAAAACACGCGCAGGATTTTCGTTCCTGGCAGCTTTCGCCAGACCGTAATAGTTTTTTTGAAGAATTTGTTAAGGAGGAGGAAACATGGCAATAAGCATCATGATTCCCACAGCGTTACGGAATTTTACCGGACGCAAAGCGGAGGTTGCGGTAAATGCCGCAACAGTAAAAGAAGCGCTTGATGCGCTCGCGGCAGAATATCCGGATCTTGCTACGCATATTTTTGAAAACGGCGAGCTGCGTTCATTCATCAATGTATATGTTGGCGAAGCGAATATAAAAACTCTTAAAGGTATCGCTACAGAGCTGCAGGATGGCAGCGAGCTAATGCTGGTTCCCGCTATAGCCGGCGGGTGACAACCTTTTTTTATTAAGGAGTATTTAAAGGAGTTTTGATGAAACTGGAAAGTATTTTAAATGAGCGTCCGCTCAGGACGCTTTCCGATGATGATGTAAAACGTTACAGCCGCCATATTTTGCTGCCTGAAATTGGCGTGCGCGGACAAAAAAGGCTTAAAGATGCGCGTGTTCTAATCGTTGGCACAGGCGGTCTGGGCGCGCCCCTGGCTTTATATTTGGCTGCGGCGGGTACAGGGACGCTTGGCCTAATCGATTATGATGTTGTTGAAGAATCAAACTTACAGCGGCAGGTAATTCACAGTACTGCCGACATTGGACGGCCAAAGGTTGAATCCGCCAGGGATCGTGTTCTTGGGATAAATCCGTCATTAAACGTTATAATCTATGATGATAAATTGAGTGCAGAAAACGCAAAAGCGATAATCGGTAATTATGATGTTGTTGTAGACGGTACCGATAATTATGCAACACGCTATCTTGTAAATGATGTTTGCGTTTTTCTTGGAATTCCCAATGTTTATGGCTCGATTTTTCAGTTTGAAGGCCAGGTATCGGTGTTTTACGCAAAGCACGGGCCTTGCTACCGTTGTTTATACCCAACCCCGCCGCCGCCCGGACTTGTGCCTTCCTGTTCGGAAGGCGGCGTGCTTGGCGTGCTGCCTGGTATCGTTGGCTGTTTGCAGGCAAACGAAGTAATAAAGCTTATTGTTGGCAGCAGCGGAAGCCTTATAGGCAGGCTGCTGCTTGTTGACGCATGGCGAATGAAATTCCGTGAACTTGTGATTCAAAAAGATGCTTCCTGCCCGGTTTGCGGCGCAAATCCATCTATTACCGAACCAATAGATTACGAAGAGTTTTGTTCCCTAAAAAAATGAGCGTGTTATGATAGCAGCTTTAAATGAATCTCAATTTGAAAAGGAAGTTCTTAATTCAAACATTCCGGTAGTTTTGCAATTCGGCGCAGACTGGTGTTCAAAATGCCGTATAATGAAGCGTTATATTGAAGAACTTGCCGTTGATAACGAAAATAAAATTCGTTTTTTTTATGTTGATGTAGAAGCCAGCCCGCAGTTAAGCGAAAAGCATGGAGTTCAATCTTTGCCTGCCATTGCGCTTTACAAAAACGGAAGCCTTGTTAAACAAAAGAACGGCCTGCTTGGTAAATCCGGAATAACAGCTTTTATTGGCGAATAAGTTAAACAATTTTCTTAAATAATAAAGTAATGGACAATTACATTATGCTATGTCCATTCGCTTATTTCCTTTTTTGATACGCGCCATTCTATACCAAAATCTGTATTTTTTATGTCGCAGTATTTACAAAAGGATACCGGTTTTGCCAATTTTTCCAATATTTCATGCTTTGTTTTTGCCTTGTAAATATCTATACTATCGTTTTCGTCTACAACAAGATTTTGATTATAGTATTTGTTGAAATATTTTATATAAGCCATTTCTATGCATGTATATAATTTGCCGCTAACCAGCTGAACGCAGGTATTAAACTTATGGCATAACGATAAATTCTCTGCAATATTTTGCCTGCCGTTTATATCCAACGGTTTTTTGTGCATTGTTTTATGTCCGATAAAATAATATCTGAACCTTATTCCTGTTTCAACCGCTTTTCTTTCTATCAATTTATGATCCAATTTTATTGGATACTGTGTTACGGCAACTGTAATGTCATTTTTGCGGCAGGTTTCCCAAAACAAATCGCTTTGTTTTAATAATAAAATACCATTACTTACAAGTTCAATGGAACCTGACTTAAAATATCTTCTTGATATTTCAAGTATTTCAATCAGTCTGGGGTGCAGCAGCGGTTCGCCTCCCATTAAATGCAGCCATGCTATTTCGCCTCCGAATAATTCCGAAAGGCGTTTGCAGTCTTTTTCATATTGTTCTATATCAAGAAAGGTTTCATCCGCTATCGGGGAAAAATGCTCGCAGCTTACGCAATTTAAGTTGCAGTGGTCGCAGACGCTGACTTCAAAACCCAATGCAGTTTTTACCTTCCGTCTTCCGACGGCTTGTTTACGCATATAATTAAGAATCATGCGTCTTTTTACGCTGTCTGGAAAAAACCTTTTGATAAACGCCTTGCAATGGCTGATAAAAATATTAGAAAATGCCATAAAGTTTTTTGCAGCGGCATTTGGCCGCCTTTGCCATTATTTCCAGAAAACTCAGGAAAAATGGCGTGCAACTCCGTATAAATAAAGCTGCGTTTTTGGAAACAAATGCCCCCCCCCCCCCGTCAACTGTTTTTTGCCAAAAACAGGCAAAAAATTCAAAAAAAAATACTTAGCGTTTGTTAAGTTTATCAGGCTGTACGACTGGTTTTTAGAAAGGTTTTTTGAGGATTTACGGAGTTGAGATGTTCGCAACTTAGCGCTTCATGTGGCCGCGCATGATTTTTTTACACCGGAAGAAGAGGTTATTCCAGAAATTGCTAAAGCGCTTGATGTTTGTTTTGTGGATATCTGTTTAGCGCTATTTTACTATTGCCAAATAATTTTTTGCGGTTACAATTTTTATATTGTCATATTCCTTTAGTTCCAGCAAATGAATATCACCGGATATAATATAATCGACATTAGCAGCTATTCCACATTCTATATATTTATTATCACTTTTATCCCTGCTTCCATTTTTAATATGTTTCTTTGCTGTAATTTTATTTCCAATTTCTTCTATCGAATTTATATAATACTGTATATTATCTTTATCGGTGTGAAATTTAGGTCTTCCCATAACATCCTCAATCTCATCCAATATTTCTTTTGTTACAAATAATTCATCCGTTCCGGCAATAATCCGTTCAAAGATTTTTCTTGGATTACCACCCCAGAAAAATGAGGATATAAATACGTTGGCATCCAACACTATTTTCATTTTTTACTTTTTTCTTTTCTATATCTTTTTATTTCCTCATTTACATCTTCTTCTGTAAATTTATATTTTAACGCAAGGCTTTCGCCATAAGCAAAAATACTTTCCCATTTCTTTTTTCTTTCTATATATATTCTTGCCGCCTCTCTGATTAATTCAGATCGGGTTCTTGCCTCATTTTGGGCAATTTGGTCAATTTGATTCAATAAATCGTCTTGAAAAGAGATATTCACCGTTGAAACCGCCATATAAATGCTCCTTGCTTATAACATACAAGGTTTGTATGTATTTGTCAAGTCAATTTTTGGGTGCTTTTGTATATTAGATTTGTTCAATAACTTCATTTGTTTAAGAACTTCCGCTTAAATTTTTCAACGGGGGGCAAAGAAGCCGCTTGCGCGGTTTCAGAAAGCCCTCAGCCCCCCCCCCCCCCCGCCGTTACCCGCATGACAGGCGTCTGACAGAGTTATTTCACCACTTCCAGGCAAATTTAAAGTCTGACCATGCAAGTGTTGTTTCGGCATCATTGATGTTAATCCGCACATCATTATGAATACCGTCATCATTGTAAGTGAACCGGTATCTATAAAATTCGGCCCCCTCTGGTGTGCCGCTTGATGTATTAATGCGGACATTTACGCTGTATTCGCCGGTTCCAGTCCAACGGTTGCCACTGCCGTCTTC
>JAIRPU010000030.1 GCA_031256815.1 Spirochaetaceae bacterium | reverse complement strand
GGCTCCCATACATACAGGATAATAACAGAAACACTGGAAACTCCGGTGTTAATAAGCCGTGTGCCAAACGATTTTAATCAAATGAAAGCTTTTTTTGAAGGCAAAACCGGCGATGCTTTTGTTGTAACGGATTTTTTATTTACAAACAGCCTGCCGTTTATGTATAAAAACAATTTTACTGTAGACTGGTTCCAAAAGGAGCCATAACCCGCGCCCGCTGCGCGGGCGCGCCGCGAAGCGCCGCGTATATGACGGCCGGCGCGGCCATCCACGCCGGCAAAGCGCTCCGCGCTTTGCCGGCTGCCACCAACTGCCAGCGAAAGCGCAACGCGGTTTCGCTGGTCGTGCTATACCTGCAACGCTTCGCGTTGCGGCAGCGCCATGCCAAGCAGGGCGCTGCCTTATTTGCCGCCCCACTCTGCGCGAAAAGCGCAGAGTGGGGGCACGCCGGAAAAGCGCATTGCGCTTTTCCGGCTGCCAGCGTTTGCTCCCGCGCCGCGAAGCGGCGCGCGGGGATGGGCTGTACTTCCCCGGCCTGCGCTTGCGCAGGCCGCGGGCTGGCCACGCCGGCAACTGCTTGCGAAAGCGCAATGCGCTTTCGCAGGTCGTGCGCCACCCGCGCCGCGAAGCGGCGCGGGCATCAAAAGAGAATAAAAATCCACAAGATTTTTATTCTCTTCCTATTCCAACCAACAACTTCCAACCAACAACCAGAAACATCTCCGCGCCCGCCGCGCGGCGGCTTTACGGAATTAACGGTGTATGATACAATAAAGCGCTATGGAAAAAATCGCTAGTTTTCAAATTGATCATCTTAGGTTAAAACCGGGGCTTTATGTTTCTCGCAAAGACCGTTTTGGAGGCGCTTCGCTTACAACTTTCGATATTCGCTTTAAAGAACCAAACAAGGAACCCGTTATTGATATGCCGGCGCTTCATACAATAGAGCATCTTGGCGCTACTTTTTTACGCTCTCATGCTGAATGGGCAAAGCGCGTCGTATATTTTGGCCCTATGGGCTGCCGCACAGGATTTTATGTTATTCTTGAAGGCGACCTCAAAAGCGCGGATATAGCGCCGCTGATTATTGAACTTATGGACTGGATAGAAAAGTTTGAAGGCGCTATCCCAGGCGCTACGCCGGCCGAATGTGGCAATTACAGTGAACAAAATCTTTCCATGGCAAAATGGGAAGCCTCGCGCTATGGCGCAATGTTAAAAAAAGCCGGCAGCGGCTGTTTTGAATATCCTTCTTAAAAAAGGCGGACTAAAAATGAGCGTAAAAAAATACCGTTTTGGTATGCTTTCCTGCGGAAGCGAAGTTTCACTCTGGGTTGTTTCAAATGGCAAGATGAGTTTTACGGCAAGCGACTACGGCTGTCTTATTACAGGCATAATGCTGCCGGGACGCGGCGGGCAGCCTGAGGATATTGCGCTTGGATATTCGGCTTTAGACAGCTGGGTTCATAATAACAAGTCTTATCAGGGCGCTTTAATTGGCCGTTATGCCAACCGCATAGCCAATGCGCGTTTTAAGCTCGACGGCGCTGAGTTTAAGCTGGACGCAAATTATGGCAGCCATTCTTTGCATGGAGGCTTTCACGGCTATCACCAGTTTATGTGGAATGGCGAAACGCTTTCGTGCGACTTGGGCGAAGGCGTCCGTTTTAAACGCCGCAGTCCGGACGGCGAACAGGGCTATCCGGGAAATTTAGATATTGAAGTTGATTATCTTTTAAACTCAAAAAATGAATTAATTCTGCGTTATAAAACCGTATGCGACAAAAACACTCCGGTTAATTTAACTCAGCATGTTTATTTTAATTTAAGAGGAGAAGGACATCCGACAGTCGGCGCGCACCGCGCAAAGATATACAGTTCCAAATATCTTGATATAGGCGAATCGGTTATGCCTACGGGGCGTATTTTAGACGCAAAAGGCACGGTTTTTGACTTTAGCTCGCAGCGCGAACTTGGCAGTCATTTTGGGTCGCCGGAGCTTGAAAAAATGAATGGCGGCTACGACTGCGCTTTTTGTTTTGACCCCTGCGCCGAAACCAGGCTGGAAGCTCTGCCTGTGCTTGCCGAAATTTTTGAGCCCGAAACCGGACGGGCGCTTGTATGCCGCTCCAACAAAAGCGTAATGCAGCTCTATACCGGTTGTAATTTAAACGTCGAAAACGGAAAAAATGGCAAAAAATATAGTAAATTCAGCGGTTTCTGCCTAGAAACCGAGAAGTATACAAACGCGCCAAACATAGAGACTTTTCCGTCATGTATATTAAAAGCGGGCGAAACAGAAGAATCGCTTACAGTTTACGGTTTTTCTTGGTAGCGCATATTTTAGGGCAGTCTTAACATTAGCATTGTAATATCGTCCGACTGTTCAGCGCCGTCCGTAAAACTTTTAATATCATCATAAATTGCCGGAAGCAGGACTTTTAACTGAAGCGCCCCGTTTTTGTTAATATATGAGCGTAAACGTTCTTCACCATACATATTTTTATTCCTGTCGAACGCTTCTGTAATGCCATCCGTATACAAAAACAGCGCATCGCCCTGTTTTAGATTGATTTTGTGTGTGTTATACTTAAAACCGTCCATAACTCCAACAACTATGTCGTGATTTTTTGTTTGAATGTACTTAAATTCAGAGTTTCCGAAGCGAAGCAGCGGCATTGTGTGCCCTGCGTTTACATATTCAAGTTCCTTTGTTTGAGTATTTAACACGCCAACCCACAGCGTAACAAACATTCCCGGATAGTTACCCCCGCAGATATGAAGATTAACCTTATCTACCGCCGCGGCAACAGGAACTCCGTCCTGCAGGTGTGTTTTTACCAGAGTGTTTACTACAAGCATAAGCATAGCCGCGGAAATTCCCTTGCCGGAAACATCTCCCATTACTATTGCAAAATGGATGCCGTCTATAAAAAAAAAGTCGTATAAATCGCCGCCAACTTCTTTTGCAGGGTACATAACCGCATCCGCTTCCAGTCCCGCGCCATTTTTTTTGGGCGGCGGCAGGGCGGCAAATGGGAGTACCGCCCTTTGAATTTTTGCCGCTATTTCCAGTTCGGAACTCATTTTTTGTTTTTCCGCCGTTGTAAACGAAAGCCTTTCGATATGATCGCGCAGCCGTTTTTTCATTTTATTAAACGCGCCGGCAAGCTGTAAAATTTCGATGATACGCGAATTCACTTTAACATCGCTAACGAGGTCTCCGGCGCCGGTCATCGCCACCTGGCGCGCCAAATTGCTTACCGGTTCAACTATACGGCGCGACATTGCAAATACCGACCATACTCTGTAAGAAAGCACAAGCGCGGTAACAAGGGCAAACGCGCAAAGCATAATAAAGATTGAATGGTCTGTTACAAGCAGGGTTTTTTTAGCAATATTTTGTATATAGCCGGTAAGGGTTTGCAGCGGCATATTTATTTCGGCGCTTCCGGTAATTACGCCCATACTCCAGTTTATTGTGTTTAATGGGTGACAGGCGGCATAATGAAGCTCGCCGTCTATATTCACTTCCATAACTTTGCTTTCGCGCGCCATCATAACGGCGACAAACTTACGCATCTCATCGTTTGAGCTTAGGCCTGGTTTTTCGCCGGAAACTTCACCGGCGCTGTTTATTTTTGCGCCTGAGCCATCGCTGGAAAACAGCTTAATTCCTTCTTCGTTCAATAAAAAAACTGTGGTGTTCTGCCCCGGCGCGGCAACATCGATAATTTTGGTGAATTTATCCAGAGTTACGCCATTACCGGCTACTCCTTTTAGCGTTTTTTTGCCGTCCGGCCCGCGCCCGTAATATGGCGCGGCGCAGGTTATTGCTGGAATGCCGCTTGTGTCAACATAGAGGTTGCTCCAAACCAAAGCATTCGCGTTTTTTGCGGCTTTATACCATACGCGCTCCCTGCCGTCGTAGTTGTTAAATACAAGAAAGTCATCTTTTCTCGTTATTATAAAATAACCGCTTTCGCCGGCTATATAACTTGCCGTAATATCGCCGTTCATATCGTGAATATATTTAAATATGTCGCTTATATTGGCCGCAATGCGGCTTTCGGCAACAGCCGCCTGCCGGTTTATACCGGCGCTAAGGTATAAATACGTATTGCGGCTGCCGCTTACAGGCTGATTATCGCCCAGCAGCGGCAGTTCCTTTGGTTTGTAATCCTGCGGGTTATAAGCGGTTTCGTTTGCTTTTCCAGATACAAGTATAGTAATATTCTGAATGGCCATTAGTTTTTCATCAATAAGCGCGGCCATATCTCTGGCGTGCCGGTGTACGTTTTCTTTTATCTGAACGGCAAGCGCTGCCACGCTTGCATTTGCCGCCGCACTGCTCATGTCGCCGGTATTATGGATAATTATGTTTTTCAACCACAAAGCCGAAGCGATAAAAACAGCGGCAAGTAAAAACATTTCCAGTGTTGATGAAATAAGCGCTGGACGCAAAATCCTTTTACGCAGGGTAGCCGTCTTCATGTTTATATTATCGGCTTTTTTGAAACAAGGCAAAATAAGCAGTGCATCGCGGTTTTGTCAGTTTCAACTTAAAAAATCTCAAAAATTCTTAAAAAAAGCAGCTTTTTTCTTTAAAAATTAAATATTTTTACTTAAAATCCGGCGCGGTAAATGCCATATAATTATTAAAGTGCAAAGATTCCTATTGACAAGCGGATTTTTTCGGTTTATAATCAATAAACTTTAGCCATGCGGAGGGGGGCGTTGCCACCTGAGGCTTAAAGAAAAATTAATCATGATCCAAGAAGGATCGAGCCCTAAAGGGTGAGTGGAGGTTTTATGGCAAGAATTGCCGACATACTCAAAAAGAAAATGACAGTGTCGTTCGAGGTATTTCCCCCGAAAGAAGATGACGGTGTCCCGAAGTTGCAGAAAGAAATTGACATCTGCAAAAAGTACGATCCCGACTTCATAAGTTGTACTTACGGCGCCGGCGGGACAAACAAGGGCAAAAGCGTTGAGGTCTGCTCTTATGTTCAGAAGCAGGGAATCAATTGCATGACGCACTATACCTGCATCATGGAAACCGAACAGACCATCGACGCAAACCTGAAAGAGTACGCATCGCACGGCGTAGAAAACATCCTCGCTCTCCGCGGCGACTACCGCATCGACCCGGCAACGGGTAAACCCGATGTTAAGACAGGCGGCAGGTTCCATTATGCCAGCCAGTTGGTAGACTATGTTCATGTGAAGCACCCGAAGTACTGCATTGCCTGTGCGGGCGACCCGGAAATTCATACCGACGCGCGCAGCAAGTGGTCAGACATGGCGTTTATGCGGCTAAAACAGGATGCGGGCGCGGAATTCTGCCTTGCCCAGACCTGCCATGACATCGCTGCCTACGAAAAATGGATTAAGACGCTCCGCAAGGCCGGTTTCCACCTTCCGGTGGTGCTTGGTGTAATGCCCGCGCTTAACGCAGGCAACGCGCCCGGCCCGAACATTGCCGCTCTTACGATGAACCCAAATGAGTGCGCCATTCCGCGCAGTCTCGCGGCCATCATCGGCAAGTACACCGCTCCCCGCGGCGCTTCTCCTGAACTCACCAAGCAATATGCGGATGATTTCAAGAAAGCCGGCAAAGAATGGACGGTAGACCAGATTCACAAACTTATGTGTTGTGATGTTCAGGGTATCCACCTGTACACACTCAACAAAGCGCCTGACGCGGTTGACATCGTAGAATGGTCGGGGCTCCGCCCGTCGCCGGAAGGCAAGGACACAGTCCATCGCCGCCCGTCGATTTTCTTGGGGAACTTTTAGTTAGACGGTTGTCGGTTTCCGGTTCTTTGGCTGGTGTACCGGCTATAACGTTGTTATATGCGTTAGAAGCCATACTTCACATTGAACCTGCCGGCAACCGATAACCGGCAACTGGAAAAAAACTCTCATTTTAGGGAGCAAATTATTTATTAACAGGAGAAACAAATGACAGGAGATGGAGTAAAAAGAGTACCGAATCCATCGGACATCGACATTGCTCAGCAGGTATATCCGAAATATACCGATAGAATCAGCGAAGTGGCTAAACGCGCCGGCGTTCCGGAACAGTATCTTGAACCGTACGGCTTTTACAAAGCAAAAGTAGACTACAACTACCTTAACGAACACAAGAACGACCCGGACGGAAAACTAATCCTTGTAACGGCTATTACGCCGACTCCGGCGGGCGAAGGCAAAACAACAACCACCGTCGGCGTGTC
>JAIRPU010000170.1 GCA_031256815.1 Spirochaetaceae bacterium | reverse complement strand
TCCGTTTTTTGCTTTATCTCCGGATTGTCGGCCTGATAACCGCAGCTTAAAGTTGACCAGCTAAAGACGACAAGAATTACAGCGCCAATAACACGTGTAAAATAATTCATAACAAACCCATAAATTTATTAAATTATTACGATGTCTATTTAATATATCACGCTTGCCGGAATTTTGTCAAGCAGTAATTCTAAATTAAAGAAAATATGCTAGACCGAAGGAATGGGGAAATGACATCCAAGCGGCAAGCAACTGTGCCGGAAAAAACACAAAAGCCCGCCATGCGGCGGGCAGGAGATGTGGCCGGCCGCTTCGCGGTGCGGTCTGAGTGTCACACTGCCTGCTAAACCGCGCTGCGGTTTAGCAGGCGGCCGGTTACGGCCGCGAAGCGGCGCATTGCCGCCAACTCCGCCGCTCTGCGATTTAGCAGGCAGCCGGTTACGGCCGCGAAGCGGCGCATTGCCGCCAACTCCGCCGCGCTGTGGTTTAGCAGGCGGCCGGTTACGGCCGCGAAGCGGCGCACGCCAACTCCGCCACGCTGCGGTTTAGCAGGCGGCCGGTTACGGCTGCGAAGCGGCGCATTGCCGCCAACTCCGCCGCTCTGCGTTTTCGCAGGCGGCCGGCTCATCCGGAAAAGCGCGGAGCGCTTTTCCGGATGCCTGAGTTCGCCGCCGCCTGCGCGAAGCGCAGGCGGCGGGCACAGCCAACCCACACGCGACCGCGCTTCGCGCGGCTTTATCGACAGCCCTTGTGCTGCAAAACGGCCTTATGGTACGTAGGTGATAAGCACCTTGCCATCGCCGGACTGGACGCCGGCCTTGCCGGAAGCGCTTTTGAAGCCCCCTGAGCCAACCAGCGCGTAACCCGAGCCGCCGCCGCCGCCATAACCGCCATAACCGTATTCGGTACCACCTTTAACATGATGATATCCACCGCCGCCGCCGTTTTTGTAGCCTGCTCCGCCGCCGCCGCCGCCGCCAGAAACCCGCGCGTTGTGTTGGCGGGTAAACGAATCCTGCCCAGACTTTGAGACGCTGTTGCCGCCATTGCCAGGGCCGGCATCAACACCGAAAAACCCATTGGGCGGCCCGCCGGCACCATGCGCTGATGCTGTAGCCGCTTTTCCACTATTACCCATGTTCTGGAATGTGGAACTGTTACCGTCTGTAGCCGCGGCGTTATAACCGCCGCCTGAGCCGCCTATTCCGCCGGGATAAAAACTATGTTTAGAGCTGCCGCCCGACTTATAATTACCGCTGCCGCCTGCGCCGCCGCCGCCGCCTGCAACTATGAGCGTAGTTGTTCCTTTAAGCACCTCTGTCTTTCCACCACCTGCGCCGCTTGCGCCGCTCCAGGCCGTAGTGCCGTCCTTGGCCACTTTGGTTGCGGCGGCAACGCCTGCGCCGCCGCCGCCCTGAACGCCCACTTTGATTGTAAGCACATCTCCGGCGTTAAGCGCTATTTTTTCACCCTTGCTATAACCGCCAAGTCCGCCGGTCGCGTTGGGGTCTTTACCGCCGCCGTTGTCATACTTTGAACGGTCGCCACCAACTCCCTGCGCTCCCCACACCTCTATCCTGTAAGTGCCTGTTGCAGGCGCAGTCCAGGTTCCATTACCGGTAATCGTAGTTGGAGCAATAGAGGCCCACTGCGCGTAAAGCGTAACCGTAGCGCCGTTTTTGCTCGGCTCTATGTTCACATTTGCCTGATTGTTCGCATAAGAAACGCCGTTCTTGCCGGTGTTGGAAGTGTTCCAACTGCTAAAAGAAAATGCTGAATTGGAATATGCATTGGCGCTAAGCGTGTAAGGCGTTCCAAAAGTTTTGTTTTCACTTTTCATTGTACCAGTTGCCGAAGCCGCGTTCTTATCATAAACAAGCGTATAAACAGGAGGCTTAAGCGTTAAGCTCTTTGCGCCGGAGGCGCTCGTATCCGCACTGGACTTCGCCGTTACATTAACATTTGTAATGGCGCTAACCGCCTGATGATTGCTTATAACACCGTCATTAACTCTGACATTCGCGCTGGAAACGCTCCAGATTACCGTTTTGTTCTGCGCGTTTACAACGGCTTCATATTTTGTATCCTCTCCTTTAGAGATGGTATCGCCCTTGCCCGCCGCAGCCTTAACCGTTACCGTAACAGGATTTACAGTAATATTAAAAGAAGTCTCTACGCTGGAATCTACAGCGGATTTAGCTTTTATAGTGTAAACGCCCGCCGACCCCGCTTTCGCTGTTAGCTTTATCTTGTCTTTAACAGAAGAATTAAGAGAAAACTTGCTTTTGTCGTAAACCCAGTCTATCGTTTCGTAAAGCGCTGTAGGAGGTGTAAAATTAACCGAAAATTCAGCGCTTGTGTCTGTGGCTATTATGCTGGAGGGCGCGTTGACTATCGTTATGCTCTTATGTTTCTCCTGATTCGCATCAAACTTTTTAATGTTAAACGCAAGTTCAGCGGGGAACTCCCTTTCCAGCAGTTTTAATTTGGCCTTAAGCTTGCCGCTTCCCTCGTTCTTTGCTTTTAGCGTTACGTCATTCCCCAGGCGGGCGTCAAGCTCAGCCTTGTCGCCGCCAGAGACAAACTCCCATTCAAAAACGGGATTATACTCCGAAAGCTTATTGGGCAAATAAGTCGCGCTAATATGCCTTTCTCTGGGCTGGCCGCCTGAGTTCAGCATTATGTCGCCAATCTGGTTTACTGTTATCGTTGGAATTTCAATCACAGTTAGGGCAAAAGAAGCGTCTAGCTTGAGGTCTCCCAGTTTTATGCCCGTGTTGGGAGTAAGCGTGGCAGTTATAAGCGCATCTCCAATTTTGCCTTTTGGCGTAACTGTTATGGTTTCCCCACTGCCTGAAATATCAATGACGTCATTACCTTTATCGACGGCCCAGCTAATACTGGCAACCGAAAGAATATCTTTGTAAAGATTCGCTTTTAAATCGAAAGGCGTTGTGTCGTCTTTAAATTTTATGTCGCCGGTTTTTGAAAAACTAACGATGCCGTCCGATGAAATTCCGTGTTCTTCGTAAAAATCATCGCCGCCTCCGCTACCGGCCAGCTTACAGACGCTAAAACCCGCCGCCGCTAAAACAGCAAATGCTGTAACGGCTAAAGCGCTTTTTAAATGTGCCCCAACCCTCTTCCCCCTTTTAGGGCTTGAAGAGAGTTTAGGATGAGTAAATAATTTTTTTGCCATATTAATCTCCTGGCTTAAGGCGGCATTTACCGCCAACGTTGTATATTTACGGCGCCCGCGCCGTATGCCGTAAAGATAAAATTAATCAGAAGAAAAAGGCAAGAAAAATTTTAAGTATTTAGCCAAAAAGAGAGGGCGTTAAATCGCCTTCAAGCGCTTTAACAGCTTTTAAATTTTTGTTTACCGGAACGGCGGCAGCTTCATTGTAAGGCGTGTTTTTCACGTAAGGCGTGTTTTTCAGCTGGGGTTCCGGCGGAAGCTTAAGCTGAGCCGCTGTTTTTCCACGCAGCTCTTCCATAATTTTTTCGGCGCGCCGGCACACCGCTTCGTCTAAACCGGCAAGCCTTGCAACATGAAGCCCATAAGATTCTGCCGCCGCCCCCTCTACAAGCCTGCGTCTGAAAATAATTTTGCCGGCTTTCTCTTCAACCAGCATAGAACGCTGCGCAAGACGCTTATGACGCATTTCGGCAAGTTCATGGTAGTGTGTGGCAAACAGCGTCCGGCACCGTATCCTGTTGAGCAGCGCCTCGCCTACTGCCTGCGCAATGGAAATTCCATCCAGCGTGCCCGTTCCACGCCCTACTTCATCCATAATAACCAGACTGCGTTCTGTAGCGGTGTTAAGAATAAAAGCGGTTTCGTTCATTTCTACCAAAAATGTGGACTCTCCACGCGCAAGGTTGTCCGAAGCGCCCACACGGCAATAAATTCTGTCTACAATGCCTACCTTTGCGCAATGCGCCGGAACAAAACTTCCTATTTGCGCCATAATAACAATTAAGGCGCTTTGCCGAAGATATGTTGATTTACCTGCCATATTAGGCCCTGTTATAAGCGCAAAGGCAGGTTGAGCCGCCGCGCCTTCAGATAAATTTTCAAGCGAATTTTCAGACAAATTTTTAGATGAACTTTCAGGCGAACCTTGATTCGAACTTTCCTCCCTCGCATCAAGCAGGGTATCGTTTGGAATAAATTCGCCGCGGGCAAGCCGCGATTCAACAACAGGATGACGGCCTTCTATAATTACAAGACGGTTTTGTTCGTCCACGGCAGGACGAATCCAGCCGCGGCGCGTTGCCGCCGTAGCAAGAGATTGCGCAACATCAAGTTCGGCAATACGCCGCGCGGCAGCGGCAATCTCCGGCACAAGCGCGGCGGCTCTTTCACGCAATTCAAAAAAAAGCTCGCGTTCAAGCTCTATAATTTTACTGGAAGCGCCATTTATCTCAGATTCAAGACCGGCAAGCCTGTCGGTAGTAAAACGTTCTCTGCCGTCAATCTTCTGCCTACGTATAAAATGCGCCGGAATTTTTGCAATATTGGCCTTTGTTACCTCAAAAAAATAACCAATAATCCGGTTATACTTTATTTTCAGGCTTGAAATACCGGTTGCTTCGCGTTCTTCATCAAGATAGGCCTCAAGCGTCTGTCTTCCGCCGTCACAGAGAAGGTGAAGCCTGTCAAGTTCAGCATTGTAGCCCCTGCGAATCAGTTTGCCTTCTGTAAACAGAACCGAAGGTTCATCGCAAAGCGCCTGTTCAAGCAGAGCGCTTAATTCGGCAAGCCGTTCGCGTGTTCCGCTGTCTACAGAACGCGCCTCCAGAGATTCATATTGAATTGGAATTTCAGTTGAACAAGCCCCTTCTGCCGGAGGTTTTTTCCATGAACAACCTTCTATAACAGTTTCAATGGCGCTAAAACGGGAAAGCGCGTTTTTAAGCGCAAACATATCTTTGCCGTGTGATTTTCGCATGGCAAGCCTGCTTACCTGACGTTCAATATCGCCTGTGCGTCCCAGAAGTTCGCGCAAATCAGAGAGAAGCGCCTGCTCGCAATAAAGCGCCTCCACAAACGCGGCGCGGGCGTTAATTTTTTTTACATCGCGCAAAGGGCTTGTAAGCCGCTGTCTCAAAAGCCGTTTTCCCATTGCAGTTTTGGTTTCATCGATTATTTCAAAAAGCGAACAGCCTTCGCCGCCATGTATTCCGTGTAAAAGTTCAAGATTTCTAAGTGAAGCTTCGTCTATGCCAACAAATTCAGAGTCCTCGCGCAGCGTTATTTTACGGATATGAGGAAGCAGAGATTTTGCCGTTCCATCAATATATTCAAGCAGAGCGCCTGCGGCCAAAATCTCCACGGCGTCTCTTTCAAACCCAAAGCCTTTAAGAGTTTCTGTACCAAATTGACGTGTAAGAAGTTCAAAACTCTTTTCGCCGTCAAAAAGCCAGTCCATCCAGCGGTTTATTACAAGTCCGGCACATTCTTCAAGCACAAAGCCGGTTTCACCGCTGTTCAAAAGCGATTCCTGCACAATAAGCTCTTTTATTTGCAGCCGTTCAAGAAGAGAGCGGAGCGAGAGGGTAGCGTTTTGCGCGTCAAACGAAAGCGCTTCGAATTCGCCTGTTGAAAGGTCTATGTAGGCAAACGCAAAACGCGGGGGCGGCGGGCCGCCCGGGCCGCAAAGCGCGGCAAGATAATTTGAATCGCCTTTTTCCAAAAAATCTTCGTCTACTGTGGTGCCAGGCGTAATTACTTCAACAATATCGCGTTCTATTATGGCATTACCCTTGCGCGGGGCGGAAAGTTGTTCGCAAATCGCTACTTTTTTACCATTTTTTAAAAGCCGCGCAATATAATTCCGCGCCGAATGATACGGTACGCCGCACATGGGAAGCCCGTTACGGCTTGTCAATGTAAGATTTAACAGTGAAGAAACTTCAATCGCGTCTTCCGCGAACATTTCGTAAAAGTCGCCCAATCTAAAAAAAAGAACATTTCCGGCCTGCTGCCTTTTTAAGCGCCTGTATTGGGTAAGTAACGGCGAATCGGCGTTTGATGATTTAGCCATAAGGCGAAAGTTCCTTAAGTGGAGGAGAGCTTTCTTGCTATCTCGATAACTTCAAACACTTCAAGCTGGTCGCCGGTTTTTACATCATCAAAATCTTCTATGCATATACCACATTCATAACCGGCAGAAACTTCTTTTACATCATCTTTAAATCGTTTAAGTGAATCAATTTTACCTGTATGCACAATAATATCGTCCCGGACAACGTTGAGCCCCGCACCCCGTTTTACAGTGCCCGATTGCACAAAACATCCGGCTATTACGCCTATTTTTGAAATTTTGAATACCTCGCGCACTTCAACCTGCGCTATTATTTCTTCTTTGGTGTCCGGTTTTAAAAGGCCTTCCATTGCCTGCCGCATTTCTTCAACAACACGATAGATAATGTTATAACGGCGAATATCGATTTTTTCCTGGTCGGCAAGCGCTCTCGCTTTTGGCGTTGGGCGCACGTTAAATCCAATCAATATTGCGTTTGAAGCCACTGCAAGGTCTACATCGCCTTCGTTTATAGCGCCTGGAATTGCCTGAATCACATTAAGCCGCACCTCGTTTGTAGAAAGTTTTTCCAGACTGGATTTTAACGCTTCTACAGAGCCCTGCACATCGCCTTTTATTATAACTTTTAACTCGGCTATAGCGCCGGCGCTTATTGTATCGTGCAGGTTGTCCAGAGTAATTTTACGAATATTTTTTGCGTCTTCAAAACGTTTTAATTCCTGCCTTTTGTTTGAATATCCACGCGCCATCCGCTCATCATCTACAACCTGAATTGGGTCGCCGGCATTCGGTATGCCTTCAAATCCAAGCACCTCTACCGGCATTGCAGGAGTCGCGCAGCCTACTTTTATTCCCTTATCGTTAAATAATGCCCGTACTTTCCCCGGCCAAATGCCCGCCACAAAAGAATCTCCAACTTCAAGAGTTCCTTTTTCAATGAGTATACTGGCAACAATGCCGCGTCCCTGGTCTATGCGCGATTCAAGAATTTTGCCTTCCGCCGTGCGGTTATATTCGGCTTTTAAATCAAGAATTTCGGCTTGCAGAAGTATCGCATCAATAAGTTCGTTTATGCCCTCTTTTTTAAGCGCGGAAATAGGCACAAACATAGTTTGACCGCCCCAGTCTTCCGGCTGCAAGCCAATCTCGGAAAGCTGCGCCTTAACTTTGTCTATATTTGCTTCCGGCTTGTCAATTTTATTAACCGCTACAATTATTGGAACATCCGCTTCTTTGGCATGATTTATTGCTTCTATAGTTTGAGGCATAACGCCGTCATCCGCGGCAACAACCAGCACAACAATATCTGTAACCTGCGCGCCGCGGCTGCGCATTCGCGTAAACGCCTCATGTCCGGGCGTATCAAGAAAGGTTATGCTGCCATGCGGAGTTTCTACCATGTATGCGCCTATATGCTGCGTTATTCCGCCAAATTCGCCGGAGGCAACATCGGCGCTTCGTATAGCGTCCAGTAATTTTGTCTTGCCATGGTCAACGTGCCCCATTACCGTTACAACGGGAGGACGGGGTTCCATTGCCGCTTCATCATCTATTCCGGTTTCAATAAGTGTTTCGTCATAAAGATTGACGATTTTTACATCCGCGCCAAATTCAGCGGCTAAAATTGCAGCTGTGTCGGAATCGATTTGCTGGTTTATTGTAACCATCTGCCCCATGCTCATAAGTTTTGCGATAAGGTCAGACGCTTTTAAGTTCATCTTACGGGCAAGTTCGGCTACGGTAACAATTTCCATAATTTCTATAGACTTTGGTACCGGATTTGCCATTTGCACGACACGTTTTTTGTTCTGGAGGATTTTACCCTCCATTTCAATCTCTTTTTCTTTATTATAAACCTGTTTTTTTGCTTTAAACGAACGCTTAACCCCTTTTACTTCACCCGGCGGGGGCAGTGTCGCCGCAGGCGTTCCCCTCGGACGAAGCCCGCCTGGAGTATAGGGCGTCCGGTTTGGCTGCCCATTAGGACCAAACCTCTGCGGCTGCCAGCTTCCGGGAGGCCTTCCCGTATTACCGCCCTGCCTTATACCGCGTTGAGCGTCGTTACGCGGGCCGCCGTCCGGCCGCAAACCACTTCGGACAGAACCCGCAGCGCCATAATTTCCCCGCCGTTCAGGGGGTTTTGTGCCGTCATTGCGTTTGCCAATATAACGTCCGCCAACTTTACCCACTTGAACCGCCGGCCTTTGCGCTATAGCCCATGGTTTTGCCGAAACAACGGGAGCCTGCGCCGCAGGTTCGGCCGGTGCAGGAGGCGGCGCTTCTTTTTCTACCTGTGCGCTTTCCAAAGACGGAGGAGCCTGTTCAGGAACAACAGGGACTACTTCAGGAACAACTTCAACTTTCTCGGGCGCGGGGACGGATTCTTCCGCAGGAAGCTCCTGTGGCGGCTGTTGAACAGGTATCCCTGCGGCTTCTTCTGCAGCCTGGGCTCTGTCCTGCCCTCTTTTTATCGCGACAACGACCTTTTTGCGCGGTTTGGATCTTTCGTTATTTTGTTCTTCGCCTGTGTTCTTTTTTGCAAATACCCGCGCTGTCTTTTCCTGCTGCGATACCGGCGCTGCAGGGGGAGGCGGCGCAGCCGGCTCTTTCGTTTTCTTTATGAGTTCAATTTGTGGTTTTGCCTTTGTTTCGGCCGTTTCGTTGCTCGTATTTTACTCCTCTTCTTCATATTCAAAGCTTAATTCAACACCGCAATTCGGGCATTTTGTCATTTCTATGGTTATTGCCGCGCCACATTCCGGACACTCGTAAACTTCGTCATGAGTCTCTTCCGTTTCTGCTTCAGATGATTCTTCTTCGTCCGGAACTTCACATTCCGCAATTAAAGCAATAAGCGCTTCTTTTTGCTGGACGGATATTCCTTCTACAGAAGAAAGTTTGCCTTCGCCGTCCGCTGCAATAAAATCTTCGATAAGTTCTATGCCTGCTTTGGCAAGCGCGGCGACAACCGCCTCGTCCGCACCGGGCAGTTCGCTTAATTTTGTAATTTCTTCTTCGTCATCGCCAAAAAGCCGCGAAACAGCGCGCCGCGATTCAGCGGAAACGTCCATTTCTTCAAACTGAGAAACTGTTTTAACATCGATATTCCAATCAACAAGCCTGTTGGCCAAACGCACGTTCAGCCCCTGTTTGCCTATGGCAAGCGAAAGTTGATTTTCGTTTACAATGGCAAGCGCCCTGTGGGTAGCTTCGTCTAAAATATAAACATCTTTTACTTCCGCCGGCGAAAGCGCATTTTTTATAAACGCCGCAGGGTCAGTATCGAATTTTAAAATGTCAATTTTTTCGCCTTCAAGCTCTCTTATTATCGCTTGAATCCGCGCGCCTTTCGGTCCAACGCAGCTCCCCACAGGGTCAACATCTTTATTTGTTGAATAAACGGCCAGCTTTGTTCGATAACCTGGTTCTCTTACTATTTTGTGAATTTCTATGGTTTTGTCGTAAACTTCCGGCACTTCCATTTCAAAAATAGCCCGGACAAAATCGGTATGAGTACGCGAAAGCACTACAGAAAGGCCGGTTTGCGTTTTTTCAACTTTGTGTATCAGCGCTTTTATACGGTCGTTTACATGGTAAATTTCGCGTGGAGACTGAAACTTTTTGGGCAAAACGCCCTCTATTTTACCCAAATCAACATAGATAGTCCCGTTCCGCTCCCGCTGGTAGTATCCGATAATAATATCGCCTTCTTTGTCTTTATACTCCGAAAACAAACTATCCTTACGAATCTCGCGCGAATTTTGATGAACAGTCTGTTTTGCGCTTTGCACAGAGTGCCGGCCAAAATCCTTTGGTTCAAGCTCGATAAGGATTTCATCTCCTTCATCGGCTTCGGGGTTCAATGTTCTTGCCTCTTCAAGTTCAATTTCGGTAACAGGGTCGTAAACGCCGTCTACCACCTGTTTTTTTGCAAAAACGGTAACGTTACGCCCGTCTTCATCGAAACGCACAACAGCGTTGTCGCATGAGCCGAATTTCTTTTTATATGCGGCAAGTAATGTATGTTCAACTATTTGCAGGGCAAGATCATCAGAGATATTGCGTTCCTGAACAAATTGTTCTATCGCTTCCGACACATTCGTAGCCATATCCTCTCCAAAAAAAAGAGGGCTTGGAGCCCTCTCTTCACGTCCAATACTCAAATTCACCTTATTTTACAGAAACGGCTAAAATTGTTCAACCCCACTGTACGCCGTCTTTATTTTGAATTTGAATGCCCTCCGAAGCTCCTTGCAAACAGCATGGCAAAAGTATTTGGTGGAGAATTTTTCCTATTCCTTCAAAAATCCGTATTCGTAGACCTTCGGCGCTATCTTTTCCGC
>JAIRPU010000079.1 GCA_031256815.1 Spirochaetaceae bacterium | reverse complement strand
TATATTTTTTTGATATATCACTTACATTTATCATTGAGAAGGCGCGGCCACCACCGGTAGCCGGCGAAACCGCACGCGGTTTCGCCGGGCGTTAGTCCCACCCCTGCCGCTTCGCATGGCAAAGCGGCAGGCCTCATCTCCCCCCGCGGCCGCCATCGGCAGCCCACGAAACCGCAATGCGGTTTCGTGGGCGTGTGCATCCCCGGCCTGCGTAAACGCAGGCCGGGGCCGGCAACAATGGCCGCGCCGCAAAGCGGCGCGGCCATAAAACAGAATAAAAATCCACAAGATTTTTATCCTCTTCCGATTTCTTCCTAATTTCAACTTATATCAGCAAATCATCAACCATAATCCGCAAGATTTTTATTATCTTCCAATTTCAACCCCAACCCCAACCCCCAACAAATTTCAAAAATTCCTGTCTTGAATTAAGAGGCTTTTCGTGATATGGTTGGACATTCGTTATGTTTCTTAAAAGTCTCGACGTTTTTGGATTCAAATCTTTTGCAGATAAAACCAAAATTGAATTTGCCGATGGGATTACCGCGCTTTTGGGGCCTAATGGCTGCGGCAAATCAAATGTGGTTGACGCCATAAAATGGGCGCTTGGCGAGCAAAAATCCGGCGCAATGCGCGCGGAAAGAATGGAAGATGTAATTTTTAACGGATGCGAAACACGCCGTCCGCTTTCCGTTGCCGAAGTTACGCTTACCCTTGCCAACGACACCGGACTTTTGCCGCGTGAAGAAACCGAAGTTGAAATTAAACGCCGGCTCTACCGCTCAGGCGAAAGCCAGTATTTTATAAACGGCCAGGAAAAAAAACTAAAAGATATACGTGAACTTTTTTGGGATACAGGCGTTGGAAAAGCGGCTTATTCTGTTATGGAACAGGGTAAAATAGACCAGGCTCTCTCTTCAAAACCGGAAGAACGCCGTTATATCTTTGAAGAAGCCGCCGGAATTACCAAATCAAAAATCAGGAGCCGCGATGCCGAGCAGCGGCTTGCCAAAACAGAAGAAAACATGAGGCTGCTTGAAGTAAGGCAGCTCGATGCAAAACGCGCCTACGATACACTAAAAAACCAAAGCGAAAAAACCCTGAAATACAGAGCGTTAAAAGACGAAAGTTTTGGTATTGAGCGCGATATTCAGCTTTTACGATTAAAACAGTTCCGCGATGAACGCGATTCCAAAAACGAAACACTCAATAAACGAAGAACGGAGCGCGATAATCTTAAAACAGAATTAGACGCGGTGAACCGCTCGGTGCAGGATAATCTTGATCTTGTAAACAGCCTTCAAAATGAATTAAACGAAGCGCAGCGCGAAATTTTTGGATTTGCCAAACAAAAGCAGGGGCTTGTTGACAATACAAAACTTTTAAATGAACAGCGCAGTGAACTTAAAAACGCAATTTCGGCAAACGAAAACCGCAAACATTCTATCGAAATTAAAATAGAAGAACTGGTTTGCGATGCGGACGAACAGGACGCTGCATCAAAAGCCGCAAATAAAAAAGTTATCGAAATGGAAGAACGAATTTCGGCATGGTTAAAAAACATTGAACTTGCCTCTTCTCAAATTACAGAAAACAATAATTCGATTTTACGTTTAGAAAATGATATTAAAGAAATTGAAGCGCAGCGCGCAAATCTCGAACAGAAACTTGAAACAATAACCGACGACATTGTAAAAGAGCTTGACCGCGGGCTTAACGATACCGGCTATTCACAAAAAGAACGCGAAAATATACAGAATGAGTTTTTGGAAACACTGCAAAAACTTAAAACCATTTTGGAAGGGCGGGAGTCGATTATGCGCGACTTTGCGCTTGCCGGAAGCCGCGCGGCGGAAGGCGGCGCGCTGTTAAATCCGGAAGAACTTTCGCGTATTGCGCTTGGGCTTGCGCAAAAACTTAACGAGGCGGCCGCGCTTTGCCTGCAAACAGAAACTCTTTTTGAACACTACCGCGCAAGTACGCCGGTGTTTATTGATGAGTTTTTGGCGCCTCATGGCATTATTACAAAAAAGCGTGGAATAGACGCCGAAATACGCGCGGCAAAAGAAAGTGTAGAGTCAAAACGCGCTGAAATTAGCAATTCGCGTAGCGAAAACGACGCGCTTGGCATAAAAATTGAAGAATACCGCGCAACTTTACACGAACAGCGCCTTATGCGGGAAAAACTCGCAGAACAGGCAAAAGCAGCCGAAGAAAAATCAAGGCTTATAAGACGGGAACTTGCGGGGCAGGAGGCGCATCTTAAAAGCATAGAAGATGAACTGTTTTTGTCACGAAAACGTTTTGAAGAAATCAACGAAAGAATCCTGGACACCGAACAGGAAATAGCGGAAATCGAAGCAAAAGGCATGGCGCTTTCTGCAAAAATGGAAAAACTGGAAAAGGATATTGAAAAACGTTCAAACGATGTTTCCGGAAAACGCGGCGAAATAAATAAAAAAACAGAGGCGCTTGCAAAATTAAATACCGCGCTGGAAAGAATTCATATTGAACTTACCCAGTCCGAAACAGAAATAAAAAATATACAGGAAAATTTCAGGGAAACACATTCGCGTAATTTGCTTGAATTTGAAGAACGAATGTATCAAATAAGCGAAACGCCGCCGGCGCTGCGCGAAAAACTTAATCAAATAAAAGATGCGCTGCGCGATCTTGGTTCGGTAAACTTTATGGCGGTTGAAGAGTTTGCCGAAGCAAAAGAACGTTATGAACATATCAATACGCAAATGGAAGATATGAACAGCGCCCGCGCTGACCTTGAAAAAATTGTTGCCGAAATCCGCTCTGAATCTTCAGAAAAGTTTATGCAGACCTATAACAAAATAAAAAAGAATTTTCATAATATGTTCAGGCGTTTGTTTGGCGGCGGGCAGGCGCAGCTCAGGCTTACCGACAGCAATCATGTACTGGAATCGGGAATAGAAATTTTTGCGCAGCCTCCGGGTAAAAAACTCGAAAACATTACGCTTCTTTCAGGCGGAGAAAAGTCGATGACGGCGGTGGCGCTTTTGTTTGCTACATACATGGTAAAACCTTCGCCGTTTTGCCTTCTCGACGAAATTGACGCGGCGCTTGACGAAGATAATGTAAACCGTTTTGTACAGCTGCTTCGCGAATTTGGAAATACAAGCCAGTTTATTGTTATAACGCACAATAAAAAAACTGTTATAGGCGCATCAACTTTGATTGGAATAACAATGCAGGAAAAAGGAATTACCACAATAATTTCTGTTAAGCTTACCAACGCCGAAGAAGCGGCGCATAACGCCATACCTTCTGTTAATGTTCAATTTGAAGAAGAAGATGTAGAACCGGAAGAAGGCCGTGAACTTTCGCCATAAATTAAAATTGCGTTTGTTCAAGCGTTATTTTGCCGCCTATGCTGATTTTTTTTATTCTGCCGTTTTGTTTTGACACAGAACCCTCTATTGCGCCTCCAGGCTGTTCAACGTAAACTTTGCCAATTCCCTGCTCCAAAGCGCAATATGCCGCGTATGCCGCAGTCCCCGAACCGCAGCTCGATTCAAATACAAACGATTTACCGTCATATACGTATACAGCAGGAATCATCATCTCTTTTAAAAAAAACATAACGCCAAGCGCATTCGGGCTGCCGTATTCCGCTTCAAACTTTTTTGCTATATAAAAAAACAGCGCCCTTCTTTCTTCTTTGTTTTCCGGCAATTCAAGCGCTTTGGCAATAATATGCGTTATGCCTTCAAATTCAAATACGGGCAGCGAAGCGCCTTCAAAGTTCATGTTAAAACAGCGTTTGGGCAGCGGCATTAAAATTGAAGCGCTTCCTTCCACAAAAACGCCTGTCTCTTCTTTTAATTTAACAAAGGCCTTCAATGGCTGTTTACAGCCGCTTATCATAACAGAAATTTCTTCCGGCATAACATTTTTTTTGCGGCCTTCCTCGCAGGCGGCGTAAAGCGCAAAGCAGCGCGCGGCGTTTCCGCAAAACTCACCGCCGGACATTTCCAGTTTCCATAAACTGCCTTCCGAATCCGGCTTAATTATAAATCCGGCCTGCTCAATTTTAAATCTGCCGCCGGAGAGCAGTCTGGCGGAAAACGCCGCTCTTTCTTCCCTGTTAAAACTTAAACCTTCCGGTACAAGCGCCGTAATATTTCCCGCAGGATTTGCAACAATAATCCTATGCGCCATTTGTTTTTACAAGCGCCATAATTATTTTTTTGCGCCCTGGTAATGCGTAGCGGCAAATGCGTTATGATTATGTATAGATTCGTAACTTTCGCACTCTATAGAAAAATCGCAGTGCGCCTTGTTCTTGTAAAGTTTTTCTATTCTTAAATATACTTCGCGCACTACATCTTCAACAAACAAAGGATTTTTATACGCCTGTTCTGTAACGTATTTTTCGTCAACACGCTTTAAAACAGCATAAAGCGGAGACGAGGCCGAATCTTCAACCGCTTTTATAATGTCTTCTATCCACAAAAACTCTTTTGAAACATTGGCTTTTACAGTTACGTCCGCCCGTTGATTATGCGCTCCCATTTCGGAAATTGCTTTTGAACAGGGGCAGAGCGTGGTTACCGGTACCGTTACGCTTAAATAAAGAGCGTCGTTACCCTCTGCCGATGTTCCATGCAATTCGCACAAATACTCCATTAAGCTTGCCTCACGCGAGACAGGCGCCGTTTTTTCCAGATAATACGGAAAAGAAAAAACCGCAAAGGCCGATGGCGATTCAAGTTCATTGCGCATTTCTTTTAGAATTTCAATAAAGCGCTGCCCCTGGATGGCGTCTTTGTAGCGGTGAACAAGCCGCGTAAAACGGCTCATGTGCGTTGCCCTGATATTGGCAGGCACTTCAACAGAAAGTTCTATCGTCGCGACAGGCGTTTGATAGTCGTTTTCGCCCTTTACAAGCAGACGAATGGGGTAGTGCAAGCGCTTGATTCCAACACGTTCAAGCCTTACGCCGCGTCCCTCGTCCACTTTCTGAACGTCAATCATCGCAAACAATCTAAACCCAAGTCTTATTCATGTCAAGGCAGATAAACGCATTTTGTCAACAACCGGATAATTTTCGGTGGAAGATGGCCGCCGGCCTTATTGCGCCGCGACTTTTGTTTTTGTATCTATATTGTTTAAAAGCGCCAATAATTTTTCGCGTTCAATAAGGTCTATAAGGCGCGCTTCGGTAAAACGCTTGGCTTCTTCGCTGTAGTTGCTCAATCCAATACAAATGCCCTTGTCTGCTTTTGCCTCTTTAAGATGAGAATGAAAATCGCGCACAACAAGTTCGCCTATTGTGCCATGCGCGCGTATAAAACGAAACATAACTATATGCGACCATTTTGCCGTATCAACATCGGTAAGAATGTCTACCCAGTCGTTCCCGCTTGGCTGCGTTTTATTTATTTTTACACGCGCTTTTGGAAAAAAAGATAAAACTATTTTACGGCACAACGCTATAAAATCGGGCTGCGCCCCCATGCTGAATACCTGCAAATTATAATTCGCGCTGATTTCGCGGTACTCTTCTATAAGCGCTTGTATATCTTTATAATCGTCATCTATCTCTTTGACCGCATTAAGATAGCGAAAAGCGTTTGAAATATCATGTTTATCAATATAAGAAAGCGCAAGCTGATAGTTTAACGCCGCGGCGGTACCGTCAGGAAGCGATTCCTGCTTTAATCCGTTTTCAAAATCGACTATTGCGGCATCTTCTTCATGCCTCTGCTTATGCAAAATACCGGAGGCAAGACAGGCCGCCGCGCCCCATTTGGCTTCAGCCTGTAGATGCGAATAAATACGAATTGCCTGTTCTTTTTGCCCTGCTTCGGAATAACATTCTGCAAGAGTAAAAAGCGATTCTTTGTCGTCCGGCGCGTATTCTATTGCCTTGCGAATGTGTTCCATCGCTTCTTTGGGCCGTTTTAATTTGAACAGCGTATGCCCCAGAATTCGCAGCGCGGAAGGGTCGTCATTTTTTATTATTAATGCTTTTTGCAGTAAAGTTAACGCTTTTTCATAATTACCTTCGCAGAATTCAAGATAGCCAAGCTGATAGTTTACATCGGCATTATTTTCGTTTTGGGCGCGCGCAACAACAAGGTATTTTCGCGCGTCTTTAAAATTGTCAAGCTGCATGGCGCATATTCCGGCTTTAAGATTTATGTTCAAAACATCAATGCCGGTTTCGGCGGACGGAATTTCGGCAAGGACGGAATAGGTTTTAAACGCTTTTATCCAGTCTTTTTCGTCAAAATAACGCTTGCCAAAATAAGTTAAAGCGCCAACATCATGCGGATTTTTTGCAAGCCGTTTATTTGCTTCTGTGTCCGCCTGTTCACTGGTTTTGCTTTTTGTTGTTTTTACAACCCTTTTTTCCAAAAACAGTTTTATGTTTCCGGCAAAAAATGCGCCGACAATGGCGATAAAAATTACCAAAACAATAACGAGTAAAATTGGCACCAAAACACTCATGCTGTTATTATCGGCAGGTATTTTATGCCATAAACAGTTAAACTCCGTTTAAAAAAGCATCTATTTGTTCGAGCAGTCCGGCGTAGCTTTCCGTTTGCGGAATTTCCGCATTTGCCGCGCAGATTTGTTTTGGGGCGCGGAAAAGGCAGCCCGCTTTTGCCGCGTGAATCATCGAAAGGTCGTTGAATGAATCGCCCGCCGCAAAAACCTCAATATTGCACGAAGCAAACGCTTCGACCATGCGGCGTTTTCCGTCTGTCTGGCGTAAATGCCATGCGCAAATGCGTCCCGACGAATCAACTTCCAGCGTATTGCAAAAAAGAACAGGATAAACAAGCTTTTGCATAAGCGGTTTTGCAAATTGTTCAAAGGTATCGGAAAGTATTACAAACTGGCAGCGTTCCCGCAGGGCATTACAAAACGAAAGCGCGCCTTCAAGCGGCTCCATTCCGCTTATTATCCGCTGAATGTCAGAAAGTTTTAAACGGTGTTCGTCGAGTATGGCAAGGCGGTAAGCCATTAATTTATTATAATCCGGTTCATCGCGTGTTGTGCGTCTTAATGCGCTGATTCCGGTTGCTTCGGCAAACGCTATCCAAATTTCAGGAACAAGCACGCCTTCCAAATCCAAACATACAAGCTTCATTGAATTAAATCTCCACATTCATATTGCGCTATTTAATCTGTTTTGTCGAGCTGCCGCACACGCAGACTTACACACGCAGACTTACACACGCAGGCCGCACACGCAGGCCGCACACACAGGCCGCACACACAGGCCGCACACGTTGGGGCGCACACGCAGGCCTCACACGCAGGCCGCGGCCTCACACACAGACTTGCACGCGCGGGCCGCGGGATAGCGTTGGCGCACCGAAAGCCTGCGCCCGTCATACGACCGTAACCGCCCATATAGGCGCGCCGGTCCGGGGCGCTGCAGCTTCAATTTGAAATTGACTGCGTTAGTCCGGTTTTTAAGAGCCGTTCAATTCCTTCCAGCGGAAGCAATCCACAAGATGGTCGTTTACCATGCCTGCCGCCTGCATAAACGAATAAATTATCGTTGGGCCGACAAAATTAAACCCGCGCCGTTTTAATTCCTTTGATATTTTCATGGAAAGCGGCGTTTCTGAAGGCACCTCTTTCAGTGTTTTAAAATGATTAATAACAGGAGTTCCATCTACAAAATCCCAAAGCCAATCCGAAAACTGAACGGAGTTGCGTTCAAAATTAAGATAGCCGCGCGCGTTTTGTATTGCGGATTCAATTTTAAGCTTATTACGAATTATGCTTTTATCATTTAAAAGCCGGTTTATATCGGCTTCACCGTAACGCGCTATTTTTCCCACATCAAATCCGTCAAATGCGGCGCGGTAGGCCTCCCGCCGTTTTAGAATTGTAAGCCACGAAAGCCCCGCCTGCGCTCCGTCCAGCAAAAGGAACTCAAAAAGCTTTTTGCCGTCCCTAAGCGGAACGCCCCATTCTTCATCGTGATAACGCATATATTCGTTATCTTTAACACACCACGAACATCGAATCAATTTTTCTTCACTCATAATTACCTTGCAATATTTAATAAAGTATAAATCCGCTTATTTTTTAAGGAAGGCCGCAAGCGGTTTAAGCGTCCATTCCGGCGTTTTTGTTGAATCATTTTTATTTTCCTCAATATCTGCAACGCTAAGCAGTTCATTTTCTCCGGCAGTATAGCGCAAGTATTTGCCTTCTTCGCCTCCAAGCTTTTTATACGCAAATTGATTTTGAAATTCAAAATGACGCTCAAAATCGGCATAAGAGGGGATTTCATCTGAATTCCATTCAAAAAGCATCCTGGGCGTTTCCAACACCGCTCCGGCAGGGCTAAATAGCGCAATAATGAACGAAGCCGCCATGCCCGCCAAAAATGGCAGCGGCAGGGCAGGCAAGCGCCTGGTATGGTAGCCTGATGATTGAATTGGAACAAAAATATAACGCACCCGCGCCGGAATTTTCCCGCGGCGCGCTTCGGCCCAAACCGCCGTTATAAACGCAAAAAAAACGCATAAAATACCGCTAAGCGCGGTTTTAATACTCACCGGCGAAAAAAATAAAATAAGCGCCATAACTGCGAAAAGCACCGTTGTTTTAAAGATTTTAGGACGGATTTCACGAATCAATCTTGGTAGTATTTCTTCACGCGAGCAAAATCTAAACGCCGTAATGAAGCGAAGAACGGCAGGCCGTAAAATTTGAAACATTGCAAGCTGCGCCGCGCAAAGCGCAAAACCGGCTGTTCCGGCGCGCGAAAGCAGCGCCAGTGCGGGAAGCAAAAAAACCGCATACCATTTTAAAAATGAATCGCCTGTTATTTTGCCGATTTTTCTTGCAAGCATAATAAACAGAACCGCGCAAATGATAAATACAATCAGTCCGGCAGGGGAAGCGGCGCGGTAATCGGGAAGGTCAAGCTTAAATTCAATGCCTTCAAGAATGCGCGAAAAGCGCGTTCCCGGGTCGCCGCCTGCCCACATCTGCGCCGCCGGAATGAATACCCTGCGTTTGCCTTTGTTTACAAATATGGCCAGCGCTTTTTCCGCGTAACCATCGTTTCGCGGGTCATAAGATTCAACATTGTCAAACCATGAATCAAGACTAAGCTCTTTAAGACCGGAAAAAACATTGAGGTAAACGGTTTGTTCTGACGCCGAAATAACGCCTTTTATTTTTGCTTCTTTAAGCCTTCTGGAAATTTCGGCGTCATCGCATGACTGGTCAAAAACCAGCGCGGCATAACCTTTTGAACCGGAAATTACCGGTGAAGATTCAGTGCGCGCCATCCAGAACAGCGCCGGCGGAGTAAATGCGCAAACTAAAGCGATTATTAATATCTTAATTTGCATCGTGCCAATTTAACGTATTTTATTTTAGATTACAACGCCGCGTCTCCGGCAGCCCAGAAATTCCGAATTAGAGAATAATGATGAACCGGCACGGTTTAATATAGGCATGTTTAGTTTTTGGGGCGCATTTTTGCCTCCGGCAAAAGCTGCGTAGCGGGCGCGGGGAGGGGGGGAGCGTGGTTATGCTTTGCCGGCAAAGCATACCCACGCC
>JAIRPU010000043.1 GCA_031256815.1 Spirochaetaceae bacterium | reverse complement strand
CCCCCCCCGGGGCCCGCCCCACCGCCCCGCCCCGGTATGTGCGCCCCGCCCCCGCGCCCCCCTCCGGGGCGCGCGGGGACGGCGTACGACCGGCGAAAGCGCAATGCGCAGTTTCGCTGGCTGCCGCCGCCACAGGCGCTTTCGCCGGCTTCCGCCTGCGGCAGCTATACTTCAACTGTTGTCCAGCGGATTTCGGCTTCCGGTATGCGGACTCCTGCAACTTTAAGTAAAATTTTCGAGTTTGGCTCAACCTGAGTTCCATGAGGTATTGACGCTTGAGTTTCAAGCCCCAATGCCGGAACAAAAACTACAGCGTGCGCCCCGCGCAAATCCATTACTGTAGCTTCAAAAACTTCGCCTTTTTTTTCAGAAAGATAAACCGCTGTCCAATGAGCGCGCGAGGCTCTTTCCGCCTTGCTTACCTCCTGGGCAGCGCGCTCTGCGGCGACAAGCCGCATTAACAGTTCTTCTTCGCCCAAAACATTTTCTCCGCGCAGTACGCTGTTTATCTGCTGGTGAACCAGCAAATCGGTATAACGGCGCAGGGGGCTGGTTCCCTGCGTGTAAATATCCAGCCCAAGTCCTTCATGAAAACCAGGTTTAACGGAGAGTACGCGCGGCCTCATGCAGCGGCGCAGCTGATAGTAACCGGCAAGTCCCGGCAGAACCTCTTTTGGCAAAGCCTCAATCTGCTGGCTAATAAACGGAAATGGGATTCGCCTTTCAAGCGCCCAGGCCGCAATTCCTTCTCCGGCAATAAGCATACATTCGCGTACCATGCTTCTAGAGGAATAATCCTCTCTGGCAATAATATTTACATGGCCGTCTTTAACTTTAATTTGTACTTCAGGAAAATCTATTTGCGCCGCGCCTGCCATAATTCGCCGGCGCAGATTATTTTGAGCAAGCTCGCATAAAGGCGAAAGCGCTTTTAATTTAGATGCAGATTCGTAAGACAGCCTGGTTACTTTTAACACAGACCTGAATATTTCGGTCTGCGCCGGCGCTCCGTCTTCTTTTAAAGTTAATTTGATTGTAAGCGCAGGCGAGCGTTCTTTTATGCCAAGCGCGTAATAATCCAGCGCTCCGCCGCCGAGCATACGCGCAATTCCTTCCGGCGCGTAAAATGTCGCCCCTCTTGAACGGGCTTCCCGGTCAGAGGCGCTGTCCGGCAATATGGACGCGGAAGGGTCGGCAATATGCACATAAAGCGTTTGGCCGGATGCTAAGGGTTCCAGCGAAACGGCGTCATCCGGGTCGCTGCTTTCTTCGTCATCTATTGCGTAAGCGTCAAGATGAGTTAAATCTACGCGGTCTTCGTCCGGCGGCGGCGGCACGTCCTCTTTCGGCTGAAAAAACGATATGTTAAAGCGGGACGGGTATGGATTAACATATTCTGTCCAAAAACCTGTTTCCAGAAGCAGTTTGTGCGCCGATTCAGGAGTTTCTTCAAAGCCGGCCTCTTTCATTGTGCGGCTCTTGCTGCTTTTGCCAAGCGCAAGCGCTTCTATATCCTGCATAAACTTTGAGTCTGCAGGAAGTTCCAGTTTTTTTGTTTTCAATCTGGATAAAAAAATTGAACGCGCGGCGGTTTCGGCCTGTTTTTCGCCGCGCCTGGCTTTTTCCGCCTCAACCTCTTTGCGGTTTTTTGGACGCAGCGCGTCAAGGCTGCCTTCAAAATAGAGCCCGTCGGAAATTAACAGCCAAATTTGCCAGGCGTTATTTGCCGTCCAGCCTCCGGCAAGTTCGCAAAGTTCACGCAGCGAAGGCGCGGCTTCTTCTTCAATGAAAAGCTCCCAGGCTTCTTCGGCAAAACCTTCGGGCAGCCTGCCTGAAAGTTCACTTAAATTGGCAACAGGTCCGGGGTGAAGCAGTTCGATATCTTTTTCGCGCACTCTAAGTCTGCCGGCGGCAGTTTCTATTACGATTTTATCGCCGGTTTCGCGCACAATGGCCGGTTTTTGCTTGTAAAGCGCTAAACTATTCTGTTTAATGATTATCTTTTATACACATAGCGGATTTTAGTGTCAAGCGCGGAAGCTGTGTGTTTTGCTAAAAAAACGCATATCATACACTTCCGGCTGCCGCCCGTGCGGATAACAAGCGCCGGACGGCATGGCTAAAACACGTATTACGGCAGGGATTTATTTTTGATAATATAAAAATATGCGGCGCATAAGTATAATTGTTTTTACTTACATTTTTACCGCAGCCGGCGGTATTTATGCTCAGTCAGACGACCCGCTCTGGTATTTTGGGGCATGGGGAGGATATGCGCATAACAGCATTTACCAGGGCGGCGTAACCGCTCCGGCGACTGAAAACGAAGACGGACATGGCATTGCCGCGGGACTTAGCGTGCGTTTTATGCCGCTAAAATGGATTGGCGCGCGATTTGACCCAATGTATGTTCAAAAGAATTACGGTTCAAGACGTATCGTTCCAAACTACCCCGAGTTTAGCGACACTACAACAAATCATTTTTTGGACGGCGTTTTTCTGGCTCATTTTAATCTTCCTATTTTTGAAACAGGCTTTAGTGTTTTTGCAAATACAGGCGCTTATATTGGGCTTTGGCTTGCGTCCTACGAAAAAGGAAGCGAAGAATCGCCTTCCGGCATCGGCATTTATTATTATGACGAAAAATACGAGTTTCAGGATAAAGACGACCGCTTTGATTACGGGCTTGCATTTGGCGCTGGAATTCAGTATAACTGGTCTGTAATTAGTTTGTTTGTTGAATGGCGAATGTTATATGCGCTTTCTGATTTAAGAAAAAAAAGCGAAACAGATTTTTATTTGCCTTTAAAAAATGATACATGGACGCTGCATATAGGATTTTTAATAAATTCAGGTATATTTAACCTGTAAAATCAGTTCATTTAAATTTTTATTTAATTTTACCGGAGTCAAAAATGAATAAAAAATTTATTGCTATTGCCGTTTTAAGTTTTGCTTTTTTTGCCTGCCGTCAAGACGTGCTTTTGGAACACCCTGACGATAATGGGTTTTATTCAAGCTCTTTCAGGCTTGACGAAATTTTTGACAAATTTTGGCAGGGCATGAACTGTTATTATGTTTATTGGGATATAGAATCGAAAGGGTACTGGTCTTATGTTTACAAAGAATACCGTCCTAAATTTGAACAGTTGGGGCTTATTGTTCCTGAAGAAGAAAATGGCGTTGTAATTCCAAATGCAAATGTAATTACCGCATATAAATATTTTAAAGACATGACGGCCCCTCTGCATGATGGGCATTTAAGTATTGAATTTAACCCTTACTGGTTTTCAAAATCTTATCCATCTGACCCGGTTAACGATAAATTTAAAATTAATCCTAATTATAACAGGGTATTAAGCCGTGCCGGAATATCGGGCAGCGCTGTGTTTTTAAGCGATTGGAGCGACATTCCTCTAGATAAAAATTGTAATTTTTGGCAGAATATTATTTCCCAAAATTTTACCAACCATGGCTCATACAAGACTTCGCAGTTTAGATTTGCGCTTGGAACAAGAACGCACAGTCAGGGCGGAACAATAGTTTATATTTATTTTAGTCAGTTTTCCATAAGAGAGACTTTAAATAGCGAAGGCGGCTCCGGTCAATTTACAAGCCTTTGGGAAAAGTTTTACGAAAAACTGCAATTAACAGACCTGCGCGGCGTTATAATTGATGTACGCGGCAACGGCGGCGGTGCCAATGCCGATATTCCGCTTATACTGGGGCCAATGTTGAAAAACAGAATTCTTATAGCGGAAACCCGCGTTAAAAAATCGCTTGCGCCCCTTGAATACAAACCATGGGCGCCGTATTATCTTTCGCCTTCCTCCGCAGGAATGGTGAACAGAGACCTTCCTGTAGTGCTTATCTGCAATGATTTTTCGATTTCCTGCGCCGAGTTGCTTACGATGGCCGTAAAACAAATGAATAACGGTTATGTTATTGGAAGAAAAAGCTTCGGCGCTTTAGGTCCGCGTGTCAGCGATATAAGCCCAATAAAAACTTTAGGCGGCTCATTTTCCGGCGGCCCATTTTGGGTAAATGTGATTCAGGCCGGATTGCAAACACGCGGCCCGGACAAACGCAATTACGACGGCATAGGCATTACTCCGGATAAAATCGTAGAACTCAACGCCAGTGATTTTTATAACAACGGCACAGACCCGCAATTGGATGCGGCAATAAAACAGATAGACCCTTAGTTTGCAGCCGCCGCAAAGCGCCGCGTCCATGGCTGGACGGCCGCCTGTCGTAACGGAAGATTTATAAGCTGCGGCAAAGCCGCAGCCGGCTGATTTAAGCTACTGCGGCAAGCGCCGCGTCCAGCGCTGCTTTTAAAAGCGCTTCCGGCGGTTCTTTTATATGGCCTGCCTTCATCATGTCGTGAATAATTGCGCGGCTTGTTTTTATGTCTGCCGCCGCCCTGTCGTGAACATCCTGCCAGCCAAGTTTTACCCTGGCAACGCCTTCGGAAATCGCCTGCATCGCTACATCGGCGGCTTCTACGGCAAAAACATCGGTTTCTTCCATCGTTGCTATAATGTTATCCGGTGTAATGCCGCGTTTTTCGGAAAAATCCGCTATGGAATGAGCGCAGCGGACTGCCATTCCGTCTGTAATCTTATGCGCGCGAACCAAAAGCGCCCCTTTTAGAATACCAGGAAAACAAACTGAATTGTTAACCTGATTCGCAAAGTCGCCGCGCCCTGTTGCCACGATAAACGCGCCTTCTTCTTTTGCCGCGTAAGGCCAAATTTCCGGCACAGGATTGGCACAACAAAACACTATCGACTTTGCCGCCATGGAACGAACCCATTCGCGTTTTACAGTATCCGGCCCCGGTTTAGAAAGCGCTATTAGCACATCGGCATTTTTAATCGCTTCCGCTTCGCTTGCCGCCTTGCCCGGATTGGTCTTTTGGCAAATTTCCCATTTACGATATTCGCGTTTGTCGGCTTCAATATCGCTGCGCCCCTTGTGCAAAGACCCTTTTGAATCAAAAACAGTCATATTGGACGGGTTTCCACCATCAGCAAGTATAAGACGCGCAATGGTTGTATTTGCCGCGCCTGCGCCAAGAAGTACGATTTTTACATCGCTCATCTTCTTGCCGGCAAGCTTAAGCGCGTTTATAAGACCGGCAAGCGTAATACATGCCGTCCCCTGCGCGTCATCATGCCAAACGGGTATATCGCAGGCATCGCGCAGCTCGTCCAAAACTTTAAAACAATTAGGCTGGCTTATATCCTCAAGGTTAATGGCGCCAAAGCTTGGCGCCGCCATTTTTACAAATTCAATTATTCTATCGGGGTCGTGTTTGCCGTCTTTACCGCGCGAATCAATGCAAAGCGCGGTAGCGTCAACGCCGCCCAGATACTTCATAAGCATCGCTTTGCCTTCCATAACACCAAGCCCGCCGGGCGGAGTGCAGTCGCCGTCTCCCAAAACCCTTGTAGAGTCTGAAACTACCGCCACAAGATTGCCGCGGTTTGAAAGCGAAAACGATGCGTCATTATCATCTCTAACGGTTGTAGAAATCATAGAAACACCGGGTGTATACCAGGTGTTAAACCAGTTAAAGCCATATATTCCGCATTTTGGTACGGTTTGCATTTTTCCGCCATAAAATTTGTGAACTGCAAGCGAAAGGTTTTTAAGAAAAATCGTCTTTGCCCGCGCTTTTTTGTCTTCGTCCATTTCGGCCGGAAAAAGCGAATTTAAATTTTTAAGAGATATATCAAAGCTCATATTACTTTAATATCAACAAATCACTCATGTTGTCAAGCGCCTGCGGATGTTTTGCGGGGCTATATTGATGCGGCAATTTTTTCGTGTACTACTTCACCAAGAATCTGCAAGGGCATTTTATTATCTGCCAATGCGCGAGTCATAACATAATCGGCGCTTATCCGGTCTAAAGCGTTAAGCAATTCACGCTGCCGGATAAATATTCCACCCGCACCGGGTTTTAGCGTTATATCGGCATTGGTAATTTCCTCATCAAGGATAGCCGCTTCTTCTTCTGTCATTCGCGCCATTCATTTCTCCTATAAGTTAAGTTGATTTACAAGCTTTCTTCTGCATGGCATAGCATGAAATACGTTCACTGTATTATCATCAATTATATTATACGCAACTTCAATAAGATTTCCAGCAGTATCATATCCAATAAGCAGCCATTTGTTTTTATACGATTCAAGCAACTCTTAATAGAGCGGATGCCACATAGCATACCGGATGCTGGATTCTGTTACATTATGCTTAAAAGCAGATTTACTGAACTCAATTACCGGGAACATCAGGTTGCCTTTATCCTAAGTATAGCGCTGTCTGTCAAAAAATCTAGAGGCTGCCTCCGGTCGCCGCCGGTGTCACATTTCGTATAAAAAATCATACGCTCTTGGGTTGACAAGCATAACATATTGTTTTATAATAAAAATATCATGAAGTACCAAATCATCTATGCCGATCCGCCATGGAAGTATCTTTGGGGAACAGGTAAAGATGGAGGGCATTTTGCGCCCGAAAAACACTACGAAACAATGACTACGGAGGAAATCTGCGCTTTGGATGTAAAGTCCTTGCGGGATAAAAACTGCGCGTTGTTTCTGTGGGCTACAATGCCGGCTTTACCCGATGCGTTTAAAGTCATAGAGGCCTGGGGTTTCAAATATAAGACCTGCGCTTTTTCCTGGGTTAAAATAAAAAGGGACGGGCTGCCATTGCGCGGTATGGGAAGTTATACCAAATCGAATATTGAGGTTTGCCTTTTAGGTATGCGGGGTCATATAAAGTCTGTAGATAAAACGGTGCCTCAAATTTTGATGCATGAACGGCTCGGGCACTCCATAAAACCGCCTGTTATTAGAGATAGAATTGTTCAGCTTTTGGGAAATATAAGCAGAGTAGAATTTTTTGCCCGTCAAAAAGTTGAAGGCTGGGACGCAATCGGTTATGGAATTGACGGGATAAGTATTCAGGAAAAAATCAAAATGATGAGCAGCCCTGAATATTTTTTTACAACTTAATACGTCTGCGCCCTTGGTGGACACCGCCTGCGCCGTTGGTGAAAACCGCCTGCGCCGCCCCATGCGGTGGCTTGCGACAATGCCGCGCAGGCACTTGCCGGCGCAAGGCGGCAGGTCGTAACGCAGTGCGTGGCCGCTTAGCACGGCGCGGGCCGGCGACAATGCCGCGCCGCTTCCAGACTTGGCGGCGGCTATCGCAGCCGGCGGGTTAATGGCTGGGCGGCGCGTTCGGCGGCAATACATTCATCTATATATTCGCGGGAATAAAGCCGGCCTGTTCCAACTCCAGGGCAGGACGCCGTTGCGTTTTTCCATGTTTCTTCGTCTATCAAAAAAGATTCCCAAAACGGGTAGGTTCGGCACTGCGCCGGACGCGCCGCATAAACCGAGCAGCCCTGTTTCCAAAAAAAACAATCGTTACTTGAAGTCTCTTTTAACGAAAGCATCTCAATTTGATTATCCAGGGCAACCCAGCGGCAGTATGTTGGAATAAAATATTCAAAAGGCATATTCAGAAAACGGGCAAGTGTTTCCGCGTCATTTTGCGAAAGAAACACAAAACCGCTTTCGTGCCTGCAGCAATCCGAACAGCGAATACATTGCCAGCGCAGCCCTTTTTCATAAAAAAGCCCTTTCATATTTTAATAATAATGGTTGTTTATATATGACGGCTAGACTTGCGCGTATAAATCCGCAAAAATAAAACTCCGTGTGTTACGAATTATGAATGATACAATAGACGCAATTCTTATGGCCTCCGGTTATGGCAGGCGCTTCGGGGCAAATAAACTTTTAGCGCCTTACGCTGGAAAACCAATGGCACGTCACACCATAGATTTGATTCTGGATATAAGACTGCAGGCGGCGTGCATAGTAAACGTATTTTTTGTGGCGGCAGACCCCGCCGTACATTCTCTTGCATCAGGCTTGCCGGACATAACGCTTATAGAAAACAAACATCCTGAACTTGGACAGCGGGAAAGTATAAGACTTGGCGCTGAGCGTTCCACTTCGGATTATATGATTTTTTTTCCCTGCGACCAGCCTATGCTGGACGCGGAAACAGTGCTAAATCTGATTGAAGCGCGGGTTCACGGGGCAATTTGCAGGCCTGAATTTCGCGGTGTACCGGGCAGCCCTGTGCTTTTTTCCAGCGAGTATCGCGCTGAACTGTGCAGTCTTGGCGAAGGAGAACATGGACGCGATATTATAAAACGGCATCCGCAAGCGCTTGTCCGCGTAAAAGCGTCATCGTCCGAAGCGCTAATCGATTTTGATAAGCCTGTTTAACGCGGCTTAAGTCCGCAAGCGTAGCAAAGCCCAAGAAAAACAAGCGCCGCAATAACGCATATATACCATTGCGAGCCGTTTTCTTCACGAAATATCCAGGAGGAAGCGCCGGCAAGCGGAAAAATTTTTTCAGCCAGCAGCCTCAACGCGCCGTCATTATTGCCATCAATATAAAAACCGCCGAAGCGTTCTACAGCGCCGCGCAATGCATCGCTGTGTAAAAAACTCCGGACAAAGTCGCCGTTATCCTGCTCACCGGTTTCGCGTACCAACATACCGGCCGGCGAGCCAAGCCCTACGGCAATTACCGTAATGTCTTTTCGTTTGGCCTGCTCCACCGCATGAACAAGCGAGCCGGAAAGCCCTTCGCCATCGCTTAAAAGAATTATTACACGTCCGGCCGGCGCTGTTTCCAAAAAACCTTCGGAAGCGCTGCTTATAAGCAATTCAAGGTTTGTCCCGCGCGAACTCATGGAATCAGAAGAAAGTGAATCGAGCAGGCTGCGAACCGATTCAAGGTCTTGTGTAAGCGGTACGGCAAGCACACTGTGCCCCTTGCCAAACGCTACTCCAAAACGCAGATGTACGCTGGCGCCTCCCGCGGCAAAATTTGCCATTATCTTTTCGTCCCCGCTTGCCGCAATAAGCGATTGTGCAAGCCAAATGCCGCGTTCAAGCCGGCTTGAAGCGCTGTTTGTGCTGCCGTAATTTAACGGAACGCTGTCCCGCGCAAGCATACTGCGCGAAATGTCCAGCGCAAATACAACATCGCAGCCGCGCCGGAATTCACGCACAAGCCGCGTCCCCGTGCGCGGCGCGGCAAACGCGGCAATCAGCGCCGCTATAAAAAGCAAAAAAAACAATGACGAAAAAAAGTACCGCCATCTAAGCTTTATGGCAAGCGCGGAAATCCGCCGGCTGCCCTGTCCGGAAACAAACGCTGAAACAACAGGAAAACGCCGTTTGTAATGGATAAACAACAGCGCGGCAAGCGGAATAAGGCCAAGAAAATAGTAAAAGAATTCGCGGTGCGTCCAATGTAAAACCACCGACGACGTATTCATAAAAACGCCCCAAGAAACAGTTTTTTTAAAAGAAAAGCGCCGACAGAAAACAAAGCTCCGGCAAATATAAGCGGATTATGAAGCGGACGTTTTTTTTCGCGCACTCCGGAACGGCTTACTGTCATTTCGGCGGCGCTTATACGTTCAAATGCCGAATCCAAAGCCTGTATTGAAGGGGCCGGGAAAAAAATACCGTCTCCGGCTATAGCTATTTTTGCAAGTATGTCGGGATTATAACGCGAATCAAAACTGCCGGTTCGCCTGACCTTGCTTATTGGGTCAACATAATCGATTGGAACTTCGCCGGAAGTTCCACAGGCAATTATATAAAGCGAAATTCCTTTGGCGGCAAGCGCGCGCGCCGCTGTTTCAGGGTGAATTGCGCCGGAATTGTTTTCTCCGTCTGTTATCAGCACACAGGCGCGCCGTGGCGCCGCGGAACGGCTTAAATGCAATGCCGCCACAGAAAGTCCGGTTCCAAGAGCCGTGCCGTCTCCAAGTTCGCCAATTTGCATAGAGTTTAGTTTTGCCAAAAGCGCTCTGTGGTCTGTTGTTGGCGGAATAAGCAGCGCCGCGTCCAGGCCGCAGGCGGCAAGCCCTATCGCATCGGCAGGGCGGGCAGCGGCAAAAGAACGCACAAGCGCTACGGCGGCGTCAAAACGCCGTTTGCCGCCCATATCCAGTCCGGCCATACTTGGGCTTGAATCCAGCACAAAAAGAATGTCTGCCCCGCGGTCAAGCCAGACAACCGCCGGAGTTACCGATATAGGGCCGGAAGCAGCCAACAGCAAAATCGAAACTCCGGCAATAGACGCTATTTTACAAATTTTTCCCCAAAAACCGGAGCTAAAAGGCGGTTTAAACGATTCGCCGCCGGGCGGCCCCAGCGAAAGCGAAAGACTAAAAGCGCCCCTAAAGAAACGCCCTCCTATAACTATAACAAATGGAGACAGGAGGGCAAAAAGGGCAAAAATTGGTCTTTCAAAGGCGAAATTAGGCATTAATCCTGATTTTTATTTAAAACATAAGAAGATGCAAGGTCTCCCGTAATTTCGTTCCCTTCGATGTCAAGCTGTATTGCTATGTTTTCTCCAATTCTATAATACTTTGGAACCATATCCGAATCTAAAATAATTTTGCCGCCGGAACTGTCCCACGAAAATTTACCTTCCGCTTCAAGCGGGCCTTCACTTTCGTGGTCAATGTAGATATAACGCAGTTTATAACTCTCGTCTTTATTTAAAACAAGAGTAACGTTAATTCCAGGGCCGCTTGCCGCCGGAATAGTACCCGTATACGTCCCCTCCCAGTTGACGCTATTACGGGTATTGTGAATATCTACAGCCGATTCAGAGTTCTCGCCAACGGAAGCCCCGTCAGACTTTGCTCCTTCCTTACGGCAAGCCAATAAAATACCTGATAAAACCAGACAAATACATACCAGTTTCTTCAATTCTACTTACCTCTGCTAAGCTACATAACTTTCAAGAATTTTAAGCCGTTTTGGGTGTTTAAGCCTGTTTAACGCCTTTAATTCTATTTGACGAATTCTCTCTTTTGTAAGATGAAAACGGTCGCCAACCTCACGCAGCGTCATGCCCGCGCCAAGTCCAATTCCAAAACGGCAGCGAAGCACATCGGCCTCTTTTTTATCAAGCGTGTCGAGTACGGATTCAATGTCATCGCGCATAACGCTCTGCTCTGCGTAATCTTCCGGTGATTGAAACACGTTGTCTTCGATACGGTCGCCTATTGACGCATCGTTATCTTCGTAAACCGGCGTATCCAGCGAAACCATATCACGGCTAATGTTAATCAAGTCCGAAACAAGCGTCTCGTCCATATTGAGCATTACCGCAACCTCCCGGATTTCATTTTCGCAGGCAGGTTCGCAGCGCAATTCTTTTCGCGCTCTTTCAATCCTCACCAGCTCGCCGGCGCGGTTCATCGGCAGCCGAATCATTCTGGATTTTTCGTAAATTGCCTTTAGAATCGATTGCCTAATCCACCAAACTGCATAAGAAATAAAATGATACCCTTTGTCAACGTCAAAACGTTCAACGGCGTTCATTAAACCAATGTTCCCTTCGCTAATAAGGTCAGAAAGCGGCAGCCCCTGTCCCTGATAGCGTTTGGCCACATTTACGACAAAACGCAAATTTGCGTTTATAAGCTTGTTTACAGCCGCTTTATCGCCGTCCGCAGCGCGCCGCGCCGTCTCGTCTTCTTCCTCACGGGTAAGAAGCGGGATTTTGATAATTTCGTTTATATACATGGCCAACACATTATCGCCGGCGGAACTTTCCGCTTTAATGCGCTGAGTTTTTTTTGTAATTTCCTTCATAAGTTGCCTCCTGCAATCTAATTTAGTTTAAGTGTGTTCCTAGCGTTTGCTATTTTTAACCCTTAACCTAGCTTTCTTATTCCAGCAAAAACCATGCCAAGCGCGACGATTTAAATGTTCCTCTCATTAAAACATCGCTATCTTATTATTCGGCAAGGAATTAGTCTTACTTGAAAGATAGTTGTATTTTAGCTGTAAATTAAGCAAAAAAAGCTCAGTTCAAGAAAAAAGTGAGCTAAAATGACGCAGTGTTACAAAATGGGGCAATAGCTGTGTTATTTTGACTCACGTCAGTTTGTTTTCCATAGTCTTTTTGGCTATTTCCAAAAGTTTTTCGCGTGTGTTAAGCGCCGGATCTTCAAGTACCGCTTCCAAAAGCAGTTTTAGAATTATGCCTACGCTTTTGCCGGCAGGAACTCCAATCGCCATTAAGTCGTGCCCGTTAACGGCAAGCTTTTTAATTGAAAGAGCGCTGCTTTTTTCGCGGACTCTTTCTATACGGCGCAAAAATTCCTGCATACTTCGCGGGTCAGGCGGCACTCCGGCAGTTCCGGCGCTATCTGCGGCACGGAGCGCAAACAGCGCCTCCAGATTCTCTTCTCCAACGCGGATAATAAAGCGGCGCACCGCGGCATCGCTCCACTCATCTTCGTAATGGAACATATGTTCTTCAATAAGATGAACTACTTTTTCGATTGTTTGATTATCAAAGCGCAGTTTTGAAAGCAGCGCGCGGCTTTTTTTTGCGGACACTTTTTCGTGATTATAAAAAGTCCAAACGCCGTTTTCGTTTAGACGGGCTGTTTCCGGTTTGCCAATGTCGTGGAGCAAAGCGGCAAGCCTTACTTCAAGGCTCATATTCTGTGCGGCTGCATAAGCGCAGGCAAGAACAGAATGTGTCCATACGTCAAAACGGTGATACCCTTTTTGCAAAACGCCAACGCAAGCGTCAAGTTCCGGCAAAAGCAGTTTTAAAAGACCGGTTTGGCGCATCGCTTCCAGTGCGGTTTGGGGACGCGGCGAGCGCAGCATTTTTTCAAATTCAGATTGAACCCGCTCCATGGAAACCATGGCCGTAACGTCAAGGCACTGTTTTATCGCGTCAAGCAGGGCGGCTTCAAGCGAAAATCCAAGCGTAGAAGCAAAACGAAGCGCGCGGAGCGGACGCAAACCATCTTCACTAAAACGTTCCGGCGGAGAACCAACGCAGCGAATAATCTGATTTTTTATATCGAGAGCGCCGCCAAATGGGTCAACAAGCCTGCCGTCCGGCAGCGACAGCGCCATTGCATTCATCGTAAAATCACGCCTGGAAAGGTCTTCTTCTATTGTGGCGGCAAACTCAACACGCTCCGGCCTGCGCCCGTCCCTGTAATCAGCTTCTGTTCTAAAAGTTGTAACCTCTATTGACGCGCCTTTGTATAACACGGTAACTGTTCCGTGTTTAATTCCCGTTGGAATTACCGTTTTGAACATGGCCATAACTTCCTGCGGGCTGGCGTCTGTTGCTATATCCCAGTCGCAGGCTTTTTTTTTAAGCAGAATGTCGCGTACCGCGCCGCCGGCAAGATACGCTTTTTTGCCATGCTCTTCAAAAATCTGGGCAAAGCGGCAAAGCGCCGGAGCTACGGGCAGTCTTTTTTGATTGGATGTTTTTCCGGTATTTTGAACAGTGTTTGCCCCGTTCATTTAAGCTTTTAAACCTTTTTTTAGCTGAAACGAAGGGCAGTTTGTCCCTGTTGCGCGTAAAACTTCAACAGAGGGAAGCTGTTTTGTTTTAAATTCAAATACGGCGCAGGAGCGTGGAAAAACAGCGTCCCAGCTGACACTAAAATGAACACATTTTAAGCAATCGGGCGGTTTTGCGATTTTTTTCTCTTGTTTTGGTCCAATTACAATGTCTATCATATTTAAAATATACTTGTTTTAAATTTGTAAAGCCCGGCGTATTAAGACATTACAGCGGAGTTTTTATAAAGCGCATAAGATTGTCCATTGTAAGCTTTAAGTCGCTTTTACAGCGCTTGCGGTTTTCCGCAAAACTTTGGCTTACACGGTTAATGCTGAATATCGCGGAAACGCCTCTGCCATAAGCATCTTCGATATTGTCGCCTATATCGCCTACAACGGCAATTACAGGAATGTTGAATTTTTTTGCCCTGCCGGCCACTCCAATTACCACTTTACCGCGCAAACTCTGCCCGTCAATTTTACCTTCACCTGTAAAAATACAATCCGCGTCTTTTATAATGCCGTCAAAATTAACCGCGTCAAGTACAGTTTCTATTCCCATTTGCAGGGTTGCGCCGAAAAAAGCAATCATTCCGGCGCCCATACCACCCGCCGCGCCTGCCCCTGGAACCTGCGCAACGTCAATCTTTAACTCCGCTTTAATAACAGAGGCGGCGGCACGGAGTTCGCCGTCAAGCATTTTAACCATGGCGCTGTCCGCGCCTTTTTGCGGCGCAAAAACATAAGCGGTGCCATTTTCGCCATAAAGCGGATTATCTATGTCGCACATCGTAATAATCCGGCAATTTTTTAATTCCGGCGCAAGCGCGCTTGAATCGATACGGGCAATTTTGGAAAGAGTCCCGCCCACAGGCACAAACTCAACGCCCTGCGCGTCAAAAAAACGTACGCCTGCGGCAGCGGCAGCGCCTGCGCCAAGATCGTTTGTGGCGCTTCCGCCAAGCGCTACAATGATTTTTTTTGCTCCGCGGCGCGCCGCGTCAAGTATAAGCTCGCCTGCGCCGAATGTTGTTGTGCGCGAAGGGTCAAGCCTGCCTTCGGCAAGCGGCAGTCCGGCGCAGGCGGCCATTTCGACAACGGCGGTTTTGCCGCCGTCAATAAGGCCGTAAAACGCCTCTATTTCTTCATTCCACGGGCCATGAGCCTTTAAGCGCCGTTTTTCTCCGCCGCAGGCGCTAAGGAACGCATCCACGCTGCCTTCCCCGCCGTCTGCCACCGGACTACCGCAAATTTCCGCGGTTGGATAAAATGCGCGGATGCGTTCCTCCATAATGGCGCAAATTTCGGAAGAACTCATCGTGCCTTTAAACGAATCCGGAATTAGTACGGCCTTTTTCATTTCTGTTTCCGCCTACGATAAAAACAGCGAAAGCACAAAAACACCGGCCATGCCGCAAAGCCCCTCAACAAGGGTTATCGCTGTTTGAACACGGTAGCCTTGTTCAGGTTTTAGTTTGCCAAAGTTTGTAACCACCCAGAAATAAGAGTCGTTGGCATGAGAAACGGTCATAGCGCCGGCGCCTATCGCAATAACGGTAAGCGCCGTCCGAACCGGGCTGTCCAGACCAAGGCCCGGCAGAAGCGGCGCGACAATTCCAGCCGTTGTGGTAAGCGCTACGGTAGACGACCCCTGCGCGGACTTTAAAATTGCGGAAAGCAGGAATGGAAAGAAAATGCCGGCGCTTGCAAGTATACCAGAATGGCCTGTAATGTAGTTTATCATACCGGAAGCCGAAATAATTCGTCCCAATACGCCGCCTGCCGCCGTAATAAACAGTATTGGCCCCACAACTTTAAGCGTTTCGTTGGTAAGCTCATAAAATTGTGAACTCTTTGAAGTTGCGGCCATTTGGATTAACGCAAATACAAGGCCAACGGCAAGCGCGATAACCGGCGTTCCCAAAAAAGCGCAAAGAGTGAACAGCGCCCCCTGCCATTTTGCAAACGAGGCAATAGAGCCAAACGCCATAAGCAAGATTGGGATGATTATAGGAGCCAAACTCAAAAAAGCGCCCGGAAGTTTGCCGTAAGCCGCTTTTATTTCTTCATAGCTCTTTTGAGAATCTGTAATGTCTTCGCCTGATTTTATTTTTTTGCCTATATAGTTTGCATAAAAAAACGCTCCCGCCAAAGCCGGAATCGAAACAAGCGCGCCGAGTCCCATTACCAAGAGCAGGCTGTCGCCCGCGCCCAGCGTGTTTGCCGCGGCAATGGGGCCTGGAGTCGGCGGGATAAAAACGTGCGATGCATAGAGCCCCGAAGAAAGCGCCGCGGTCATTGCCACACTGCTTACCCTTGTGCGCTTAACCAGCGCCTTTCTGATTGGGTCAAGAATAACAAAGCCGGAATCGCAGAATACAGGAATAGAAACAACCCATCCCATAAGCTGTATTCCCAGCACAGGCCGTTTTGGGGTAACAATTTTTATTACAATATCGGCAAGTTTAAATGCCGCTCCCGTTGTTTCGAGTATTGTGCCGATTAAAGCGCCCAAAATTATAACTATGCCTATGCTTGTAAATGTGCCGGAAAATCCCGCGCCTATAACGTTTGCAATGCCCTGTATGGTAACACCGTCTTTGCTTACGTTTACCGGCGGAATACCGGCGGCAAGGCCCAACAGCAGCGACACCGTCATAATTGAAATAAACGGATGAATCTTAAATTTAGAAATTGCAAGTATCATTACAACAATTGCAACAACAAAAAGAATAATTAATGCTAAACCACTCATAAAATCTCCAAAATATTTAATGTTTTATTTTTACACACCTTAATCTGCCGTAGTGCCGCCGTCCACAGGAAGCGCTACGCCATTCAAAAAAGCAGCTTCATCCGAAGCAAGAAACAGCGCCGCAGCGGCAACATCTTCCGCTGTTGCAAGCCTGCCCAGCGGTACTTCGCCCAATCGCTCTGCCTTGCGGTCAGGATTTTTGAAAAGCTCCTGCACAAGCGGCGTATTTACCGTGCTTGGATGTATCGAATTGCAGCGTATATTATCTTTTGCATAACGCACCGCAATAGTTTTTGTAAGCAGCGTTAACGCCCCTTTGGTTACTGTATACGCTTCGGTTGTATAGCGGTGACCGATAAGCCCGCATACCGACGACATATTGATAATTGAACCTCCGCCGGATTTACGCAACAGCGGAATAAAATGCTTTATGCCCAAAAATGGGCCGCGGACATTAACGGCGAGCATTTTATCGAAATTTTCCGCCTTCATTTCCTCTATTGGTTCGCGTATGTTTATTCCGGCGTTATTTACCAGAATATCAGCGCGTCCGGCGTTTTTTTCCATAAAAGCGCGGGCTTCTATCCAGCTTTCCTCTTTTGAAACATCAAGAGAAACAAAATAAGCCTTGCCGCCTTTTTCGGTAATTTCAGATACGGTTGCAGCCCCAACATCAGCCTGCATATCGGCAATGAACACGACAGCGCCATTTTCGGCAAAAAGGCACGATATGGCCGCGCCAAGCCCCTGTGCGCCGCCTGTAACAAGGGCGGCTTTTCCCGCCAGCCTGACCTTCATTTACGCACATCCTTTTTAGCAAGCGTTTCGTAAAAACGGATTATTGCGCTGTGGTCGTTTTTCGCAAAGCCTTCCGTTTTTAACGCCTGCAGCGTTTCCATAACGTTTGCCGTAAGCGGCACCGGAACATTTAAGTTGTGCGCCGTATCCAGCGCGTTTTGCAGGTCTTTAATGTGAAGTTCAATCCTGAATCCGGGACGGAAGTTGCCTTCCAGAATCATGGGAATTTTGGCGTTCATAACTGTAGAGCCGGCAAGCCCTCCCTTTATTGCGTCAAAAACTTTTACCGGGTCTACTCCGGCTTTTGCGGCAAGTACAAACGCCTCCGATACGGCGGCAATGTTCAAAGCCACTATAATTTGATTTGCAAGTTTTGTTACATTGCCGGAGCCTATTCCGCCAACAAGCGTTACCGAAGCCCCCATTTTTTCCAGCAAAGGCTTTACCTTTTCAAAAGCTGCGGCATCTCCGCCAACCATAATCGCAAGCGAGCCGTCTATAGCCTTGGGTTCGCCGCCGGAAACCGGCGCGTCCAGAAACTGAACGGATTTGCCTTTAAATGCCGCGCCTGCTTCCTGCGATACCGCCGGCGCTATCGAACTCATGTCTACCACAATGGAACCTGGTTTTATTCCTTCAATAACCGAATCGCCGCCGCCTGTTCCCAAAAGCACCGCTTTTACTTCCGGCGAATTGGGCAGCATTGTAATAACAACATCGCTTTGCTCGGCAAGACTCTTATAACTGTCCGCCGTTTGCGCGCCCGCCGCCTTTAATTCCGCCGCTTTGCCAGATTTTGCCGGAACAATCAGCTTGTAACCACCCTTGATTAGGTTTTTCGCCATAGGGCCGCCCATAATACCTAATCCTATAAATCCTATTGTCATAAAAAACTCCTGTCTTATCCTTACTAACGTTTTAACGTTTTTTTTACCGTTTCGTAAATATGCCGCGTTGACAAGCCGTATTTTTCGAGCAAGTCCTCGTAATTGTGCGCGGATATGCCAAACTCATCGTTTATCGCCACTTGCGCAAATGGGACGTTTATCTCTCCCATGATATTTGCGGCAATTCCCTGCCCCAGCCCGCCTGTTACCGTTGCTTCTTCGGCGGTAATTACCGCTTTTTTACCGGCGGCGTATTTTAGCACTTCTTCACGCAAAAGCGGTTTTAATGTGCTTACATTGACCACTTGCGCCGAAATTCCATCCGCCTGCAGTTTTTCTGCCGCTTCCAGCGATTTCCAGACAAGAGCGCCGGTGGCAAAAATTACCGCGTCCCGGCCTTCGCGCAGGCAATTCATTTTGCCGGGCGTAAACTCGCCTTCAGGTTTTGTATAAACAGGCAAATCGTTTCGATTTACACGAATGTAAACAGGGCCTTTGTGCCGCGCCATAAAACACACCATTTTTTTAAGCTCAACCGCATCGACAGGGTTAAGCACGATAAGGTTAGGCAGAGTTTTTATGATGTTGCCGTCTTCAACAGACTGATGTGTTTTGCCGTCTCCAAAGTCCGAAAGCCCGCAGCTTGAACCGCATATCTTTACGTTTGCTCCCGGAATTGCAATGGCGCAGCGTATCTGGTCATAGGCGCGTCCGGCGGCAAACACGGCAAAGGTGCTGTAAAACGGGATTTTACCTGCAAGGGCAAGACCAGCCGATGTGCCGGCCATATTCTGTTCGGCTATGCCCATTTCAAAATAACGTTCCGGAAAGGCCTCTTTAAACAGGCAAGACATTGTTGACTTGCCCAAATCCGCTTCCAAAACCACTATATCAGAATTTTGTTTTCCAAGCTCTACAAGGGCGTCCCCATAAGCTTTACGTAAACTCTGTTTTTCTACCATTCGCTTACCCCCAATTTTTCCCTGGCCGCGTCAAGTTCTTTTTTTGCCTGCTCAAAAATTTCGGCTGTAAATATGCCGTTGTGATAAGCGGCGTTACCCTCCGCAAAAGAAAAGCCTTTTCCCTTAACGGTATCCAAAATAATTAACTGCGGTTTTTCTTTAACAGCCGCGGCTTTTTCTATGGCGGAGCTAATTTGTTCAACATCGTGCCCGTTTACCTTAAACACCTGCCACCCAAAACTCGTCCATTTTTCTTCAAGATTGGGAATGTTGAATATTTCTTTTGTGGTACCGGTTGCCTGTACTTTGTTCCAGTCCAGAAATGCGGTAAGATTATCAACTTTGAAGGCGGCAGCGGCCATGGCCGCCTCCCACAACTGCCCTTCGGCCTGTTCGCCGTCCCCCATTATTGTAAACACACGAGCAGGGCTTTTATCAAGCCGCAGCGCCAGCGCCATGCCAAGCGAAATTGAAAGCCCCTGTCCAAGCGAACCGGTAACCGCTTCTATGCCCGGAATTGAGAGGTCGGGGTGCCCCTGCAAAAGGCCGCCAAGCTTTTTAACCCGTCCAAGCTCTTCGCGGGGGAAGCAGCCCGCTTCGCAAAGCGCCGCATATTGAATAAGCGCCGCGTGTCCTTTTGAAAGCACAAGCCGGTCGCGTTCAGGGTCTTTAAGCCTTTCGGCGCTGAATTTCATCGCATGGAAATAAAGCGTCGCAATAGTTTCGGCAAGGGAACATGAGCCTCCCAAATGCCCTGCGTTCCCTATGCCTATCATATTAACCACATCATAACGCAGTTTTAGCGCCATAATGTCGAGTTGTTTTTTCTTTTCTAAAGATAACATCGTTTTCCTTTAACTATTAACTAACTATTAACTATTCGTAGTTTTATACTAGTCCGGTTCCAATCAAAATTGAAACGAGGATAAGGCTTACCACGCCGCCGACAGTCTGAATCAGCGTAAAGTATTTAAATCCCTGTTTGGTACTAAGATTGAAAAACTGACTTGCAACCCAGAATCCTGAATCGCTTACATGAGAGCCGACCATAGTTCCAGAACCTATTAACAGCGCCAGCGCCAAAGGAGAAAGCCCAAGCCCGCCTGCCATTGGCAGAACAATAGCGGCGGCCGTCATGCCGGCGGTGGTGCGCGAACCTACGGCTATCATCATAATAACGGCGATTCCCCATGGAATTAACAGTGAAGGGAAGTTTGTTTGCGAAATTGCCTTGCCAAGCGCGTCTATGCCGGGGTATGCGCGGATTATCGCGCTAAAACCGCCGCCCATAGCGGTAATTAACAGTGGCAGAAGAGCGATTGTAAGCGCGCGCCCAACCCATTTGTTTAAAAGTATTTCGCCAATGTTCTTGTTATCTTCGCCGGTATTAATTTTGGAATTCTTTAATATGTTGTCCTTCATAAAGAAGCCGGTAATGATACAAATTACCGCGCCTATAAACATCGCTATATTCCGTTCGCCAACGGCGGAAAGAAAAACGCGCAGCGGGTTATCCGCGGGCAGAACCGGCGTGTCTTTTGCAATGTTCATTCCGGCAAAAGAAGCGCCCGCTATTAGAATGACAGGCAGAATTATCGGCAGCGCCGCCAAAAACACAGGCGGAAGGCCGGGTTCTTTTATTAAAAGATGTTCATAATCGTCACTGGTAACTTCTTCCACGCTTTTGGTAAAGTCTTCGCGCGGCGGAATCCATTCTTTGGCAACCCATTTTTTCATCGAAAGCCAAACGATAAAATAGGTTAGAACCGCTACAATGGTACTCCAAAACACCATCATGCCAACATCAGCGCCTATCGCTATGGTTACGGCGAGTATGCCGGGAGTGGGAGGCACCATGCTGTGAGTAAGGTCGGTGGCGAGTGTCGTCCACGCAGACATGGTGGACATCGACATTTTTTTGCGTTTTGAGATAACTGCCGCAAGCGGAGCGGTTAAAACTTTTGTTACATCTCCAAAAATAGGAATCGACATAATAAAACCTGCAAGGCCGACGGTAAGTTCAAGACATTTGCCCCGGAACAGTTTTATAAAAAAGTTTACCATCGATTTTATCGCGCCGGTATCCTGTATGCTCATGGCAATTATCGAGCCAAAGATAATCGTACAGCCAATACCTCCAAGCGTGTTGCCAAAACCGGTTACAAAAGTGCTTATAGCCTTAACCGTTCCATATCCGTAGGCAAGGCCTGCGCCCAATCCGGCGATAAACAGCGCCATAACCGGGTGTACCTTGAACCGCACTATCAGCAGTACAAGTACAGCGATAGTGATTACTAAAACCAACAAAAAATGCAGCATTTTTTCCTCCAGAAAATTTTACTGTGTTATGGCAACGCCATTTAACATCCTGTGCTTTTATATTTTAAGCCAAACTTTTAAAAATGCAAGCAAAACTTTTAACTTTTTGGCCTGTATTTGCGCAAATGCCATTAGACATAAATGCTTAACTCCTTTAGCAGAATTTTATACACATAAAGTTATTTGCCGCAAACTATGAAATTTAAGCAAGCTGTAAAAATAAAACATGACGCTGACTATAGGAATCCCAACCTACAACAGAAAAGATTTGCTGCAAATTATGGCGGAATCGTTATACGAATCTGCCCTTTCCGCTGCATACAACATAAGAGTTTATGACGACAAAAGCACAGAATACGGAATGGAAGAATTAAAAAAAATATTCCCGGATGCTGTCTCAATAAACATAAATAAAACTAATTTAAAAGCAGATAAAAATATGTATAAAATGTATTACGACTTTATACATAACACAAACGATGAATATTTTTTTAATGCCGATTCAGATATAATATTTAAAAAAGACTGGCTTGTAAAATCAATGGAATTAATAAAAAAAACAAAAGGCGTTTTATCATTGTTTAACACTTCATGCCATGCTGTTTACAAAGAATTTGATGATGAACTCGTCTTAAAAAAAATTCTTGGCGCTGCCGGCGTGCTGTTTACCAGAGAACGTTTAAAAGAATTGCTTAAATATTTTTGTTCAATGGAAATGATAAAGGCTTTTGACTGGCAATGGTCTGAATATTTTAACGGCAATAACATACCCGTTTTTTGCGTAAAACACAGCCTTATTCAGCATATAGGATATACAGGACAAAATACCGGTTATGTTTTTGACTTTGGTAAAAATTACAAAATAGAAACAATAAAACACGGGCAGATAATAAACGATATTTTTGAAAAATATATAGACAATATAAGGGAACTGGAATTAAAACGGCATAAAATTAATCTGGAAAACGATAAAAAAAACATGGAAAAAGAAGCGCTGGAAAACAGCATTGGCTACCATATAAAATGCTGTTTTATTTTAACAATAAAACTTTTAATAACAAAAAAAATTTATAACGCATTAAAATCAATGTTAAAAAGAACGCGTAATGGCGTTAAAAAACCGCGTAAAAAATCTAATCTAAAAACACTGTTTCAATAAGATTTAATCCGTCCTGTTTTAACACAACATCTTTATAGTCAAAAGAGGCCGCTATTTTACCGCTGTTATTATAATAATTTACAGTAAAAGAATATTTGCCGGGTTTAAGGTTTATTGCGCCGGTGTATGCGCGCGCCGGAAAATATCTTGCTATGCGAAGGTCTGCGTGTTCGCTTGTTTCGGCAAACAGCTGTGCGGCAATTCCCAAAAGCAAAAGAGCGCCGTCATCATCTGCCGCCATAAGCCCCGCGGCAATTCCGCCTTTTACGGTGCCGCGTATAATGGATTTTGCTTCTATAATTCCCTTGTGTTTTTTAAATGTTTCTGTCGCAACACGTTCTATATCTTCAAGCAAAGCAAGCTTAACTTTTTCGCCGGAATCAAATACAACTTCAATTTTGCTTGCTGTTGAAGGGCGCGCTTTCATGCGCGGCAGCGCTATTTTTATCCAGCTGTTGGAATCTGCAAGCGGAATACGTATCGTTTCTTCTTCTTTAACCGGAGAAAGACCGGCAAACGCAAGAAAGTTTATTCGCGCTTTGTCTTCGGGAACAGAAAGCTCATCATCAATATTTGAAGGCGGCGCATAAGGATAAATGTTTTTTTGGTCTTCAAAGGCACGTTTAAGCTCATCACGGTCAATACGCGCGTCATCGCGGCTGCCTTCCGCCCTATAAAACAACATACTTAAATAACGCGCCAGCGCGCTGTTTGAAAAGTTTACTTTAACATCCGCTTTTTTTGCCGCTTCCATGTTCCGTCTTGCAAGCTCTGTTTCCGCGGCATTGTAACGCATGGAAAGTTTCCGCAGTTTTTCCTGCATCCGCCGTATTTCTACAAGCGCATCTTCTATGTTGCCGCAATGATAATAGTTCAAAGCGTTAAATACATTTAGATACAGGTCTTCGTAGTCTTCTCCTGCGTATTCAACCGCGGTGTCATTTGCAATAAACGAAGCGGCGCTTTGCGAAATACTTTTTGTCCATGCCGCTTCTATTGCCCTGTCTCCATTTTGCAAACGTTTTATGGAATCTTCGTACTGCGCGGAAAAATGGGCAATCATTCCCGTATCAAGATAGTATCTTACGGCATCATTTTTGTAGATAATCTTTTTTTCTTTTTCAAGTTTTTTTAACGCCGCGTCATAACGGGCGTTTCTAACATCTTCGTCTATGCCGTCAAATGAATAAGACGCACAGCCGGCTGCCGCCATGCAAAAAAATAATATCCACGGGCCAACACGGACAGACACAGATTTATTTCTTGCTTGGACGTTTTTCGGCAGTCTTCTTTTTTGGCGCTGAATCGGGAGCAATGGCAGCCGCAGTTTTTTGCGCTGCGCTTTTTTTTACGCCGGCGTCCTTGTACATATCCACATATTTTTTTGCCGATTTTTCCCACGAAAAATCATGCTGCATACCGCGTTTTCGCATTGCGTCTATATGCTCTTTTCGATTGTAATACGCCCAAACCGCCCAGCCTACAGTGTTGTATATAGCCTGCGGCGTCAAATCGTCAAACATAAAGCCGGTTCCTCCGCCGGTCGCCTCATCGTAATTTTGAACTGTATCAACAAGACCGCCGGTGCGCCGGACTATTGGAGGCGTTCCGTAAATTAATGAATACATCTGATTAAGTCCGCAAGGTTCATAGCGCGAAGGCATAAGAAAAAAATCACTGCCCGCTTCTATTAAATGACTTAACTCTTCTTTATAACCTATTACAGCGCGAAAATTCGAAAGCCTTGACGAAAGGCTCTGTAACTCATGTTCGCACCATGCCTCGCCTGAACCAAGCACAACAAAGTTTATATTCATATCGCGGCAAATAGAATACGCCGAACCATAACCGGGCCCGAACAGCTCGCCAACCCCTTTTTGGCCGGTAAGACGGGTTATCATTCCTATAACAGGCACATCCGGGTCCTGCGCAAGCCCAAAAAACTTTTGCAATTCCGCCTTTGCCGCAGCCTTGCCGGAAAGCTCGCCAGCAGAAAAAGGCTTTGGAATGTAGGAATCTTTTTGCGGATTCCAGACATCTGTATCAACTCCGTTTAATATGCCGCGGTAATTGGCGCTTCGGTAACGCAAAGGGCCGTCCAGCCTGAAGCCTCCTGCCTGTTGTTTTGTTTCTTCGCAATAGGTTTCGGAAACAGTATTCAGCCTGTCCGCCGAATAAATGCCCGCTTTAAGCAGGTTAAGCATATTCCAGTCTTCAAAACCGCCCTCGTAAAAAACATTCCACCCCAAGCCCGTGTAGTGGAAATTATCTTTATGATAAACTCCCTGATACCCAAGGTTGTGTATTGTAAGCACAGAAACAGTTTTTTCAAACGGGCCGTTTCGCAGCGCGTACTTTAAATATACAGGCACAAGCGCCGAAGGCCAGTCATGCGCATGAACCACATCCGGAAACCACCGGATTTTATGGCAAAGCTGAAATACCGCACGCGAAAAAAATGTAAAACGGCGCGGATTATCAATAAAATCGGGTTCGGAGGGCGTGCCATAAATGCCATCGCGCCCAAAAAATATTTCGTGGTCAATAAAAAAAACTTCAACCGGATTTTTTGTTGGCGAACCAGGCATATTCGTATAATAAACGGCGCACCATTCCTCAAAACCGCCGACAGGAACGCCCATCTCGCCTTCAAGTTTGGTAAGCGGCTCGCGGTCAACGTTATAATAACGCGGAATAGCTATTTTTACTTCGTGACCAAGTTTTGCAAGCGCAATTGAAAGCGCAGAAACTGCATCCGCCAAACCGCCGGTTTTTGCAAATGGTACTGCTTCGCTGGAAGCCATCAAAATTTTCATCCCTAAAAACTCCTCGTATATCTATACTGTACTTTTTTCATTTTTTTTTCAACCGCCCTGTTTTTTCAACTTTATCTCCCCACTTGACCTTTTTTACGCTTCTCTTATAATCATATTATCCCTATAGTTTTACTAGGATATTGAATCACGGTGAAATGGGGAAAATCAACAATACGGAAGCGTAAAGGACTTCCGGCAGGAGTTTTCGGTATGGAAAAGAAAAACAAAGCTTACGAATGCGGCGCGTTACGCCGCACGCTTGCAGGCGGGAGCGAATTGCTTGCGGTATGGGCTGCCGTTCACGGGCTTGCGCTGGCGTTTATGGCGCTCATATTAATTGGGACTGTCGGCTGCGCAAAAAAACAGGCGGCGGACGGCAAAATTGAAGGTTCCTATGAGATAGCCTACGGCGGTTCGGCGTGCGGCTCGCCCATTTCGATAGCGTCCATTAAGGGCTATTACGCTGAAGAAGGGCTCGATATGACGCTCGTTTCCGGCGTCTCATTCGAGGTAATTCGCTCCTACTTAGCGGCAGGAAAGATGCCCGTTATAAACGGGGACTTTCAGTTCTTCCCCTCAATACATGAAGGAGTGGATGTAAAACTGATTGCAGGGCTTCACGA
>JAIRPU010000005.1 GCA_031256815.1 Spirochaetaceae bacterium | reverse complement strand
AGCGCCTTGCAGTACGCTTCCAGAAACGGCACATACTGAGTGCGCGAAAATTCCCTGCTAAACTTGTAGATGTTTACCGTTTTGTAATAACTCTGTTTGTCGGCAAAATTGAAATACTTACCCGGAATAAAACTTACGATGCGCTTGTCCGGCGCGAGTTGAACAACCGTGCCGTCCATCCACGCTTCCCACAGCGCGACCGCCGCCGCCGCCTGCGCCGGATGAGTAACCATATCGCGCACAATACGCTCTTCAAAAATCAAATCGCTTTCCAGCAGTATCGTATCGTCCGCTTCGAGATATTCCTTTGCAAGGTACAGTGAATAAATATTGTTTGTTTTGTTGTAAATATCGTTTGCGACATAGGTAATGTCAATCTTTTTGTAGCGCGTCCCGATAAAATCAATAAGATTTTGTTTTTGATAACCTACAACGATAACGCATTTTGTTATTTCCGCCGCGTCCAGCGCGTCCAGGGAGCGCTCTATAAGTGTGCGCCCGTTTATGTTGAGCATACATTTGGTGTTGCCCCTTGTGTGTTTGCCAAGGCGGCTCCCCATACCCGCCGCAAGGATTATTGCCTGCATGGGAAGAGTGTAGCACGGCTTAAAGCGTTTTGTATAGCTTTCATGCCGATAAAAACCCTATTGACGCACGGTTTTTCTTTTTATAGAATTCATGTAATGAAAAAGACAATTATTGGAAATAACAAATGAGTGACGCGTTTGTTTTTGGAGAAAATGCCGGCGCGCCAGAAAATGACGCCGGTTCTGATATTTCGGCTGCTTCAAGGTTTCCAGAGATTCCTAAACTTCTTGAAGAAAAAGAAAGCGCTGTTTTTAATGACCCTGCCTACTACAAAAATATTTTTGCGGAAGGCGGCGATTCTGCCAAGCGCTTGCATGCGGTATTTCAAAAATATGTAGCGGCAAAAGAACCTGCGGACAAGACGCTCTACCGGCAACAAATGACGAGCGCGTTTTGGGACTATTTTTCTGTTATTATGAAGGGTTCGCTAGGCGGTTTAAGCAGCGCCAAAAAATATTTTTTACGTTTTGCAATGCTCTACCCTGGCGCGCTTTCACCGGAAAGCCGTTCGTTTTTTGCAAAAATCATAGATAATTCCGGATTGGAACAGCCTGTTTATTATATAGACGAGTGGTTTGAGCGAATAGGACGCGGCGATGTTAAAGCTTCCAGCACGGACGAAGCCGGCGCCGGCGCTAAAGGTAACGAAAATGTCCATTTTAAATCACTTTTGGAAAAATCTTCGGGCAAGCTTGAAGGAACAAAAGGGCTTTTGCGGGTAAAAAGCACAGAGCGTGATGAACTTGAGAAGCAATTTACCGTAAAATCAGCGCATATTATTCAACACGAAAAATCATCTGTATTTAACGAAATTAAAAATCCATATACAGAAGGTCAGCGGGCTTCCATAAACGAGATTCAGGAATTATTAAAAAACATGAGCCGTGTTGACCGTGAAATAACACGGTTATTGGATGAATATTCCCAAAGCGGCGAAGATGTCCGTATTCTTAACGAAAAAGTTCAGTCGACGCAGGCTGCTGAATCGGCCTCTGTTGATCTCGCCGCGCTTGACACGGAATTTAATTCAATACGGCAAATGGCAAAAATGACTATTGGAAGGCAGGGCAATTCGTTCCCTGTTTTGACTGCCGATTACTTTCATTCAATGGCAGATAACGTTGGATTCCGCGAAAATATAATAAAAAAACTCGCGTGGGTAGAAGAAGCGGACTGCGAAGCGTTTATTCGTCTTTATAAAAACAATCCAAATCGTATAGTCCCCTATGTTATTCTTATTCCAAGTTATGGTGATTTTGGAATTTGCTGGGAACCGTTTGACAAGCACAACAAGGCAACAAGCCGCGGGCGTATTGCTATACCGATGTATCCAAAAAATCTGACAATAGCCGTACTTACCGCAATGGGAGATTTCAGGTGGCAGGTAGCAAAAGAAATTGCGTCCATGTACTGGATGGACGAAGGGCTTACAGGCAACTATTTTCAATGGTTTCAGACCCAAAAATTGAAAGGCGATGTAAAACTTTATTTTATTCAAGATTACATACTTTGGATGACCAAAGAGCGTGAAGGCGTGCAAAAACTGGATAAAAATGTACGGGGTATTTTTTGGCGTTATATGCCGTTTTCCCAGCCATTAAAAGATAAACTTAAAGATAGAAATCTGGTTTATCAAGAGCTGTATCAGCGCGATAAAAACCGGGCTAAATCAGATGGATATTAGTGCAGTTCCAGGGATGCAGCAAAAAATGTTAATTGAGCGTAATAAAATAGCAATTTCAGGTAAATCCGGCTGCGGTAATACAACTGTAGGCCGGCTTGTGGCTGAGCGTACAGGTTTACAGTTTATAAATTTTACTTTTAGAAATCTTGCCGCGGAGCATAACATTAGCTTTGAAGAAGTGTTGAAAAAAGCGGCGCAGGATGATTTTTGGGACCGCGAAATTGATACAAGACAGGTATTGATGGCGCGCCAAAGCAAAAAAGGATGCGTTTTAGGTTCCAGACTGGCAATTTGGATGCTGGAAGAAGCGGCGCTTAAAGTCTATTTAAAAGCAGATGCAAAAACCCGTGTTATGCGTATAATCTCACGTGAAGGCGGAGATTTAAAAACTGTAACGGAGTTTACATCTGAGCGGGACAGGCAGGATTCCGAACGCTACCGGCGGCTTTATGGCATAGACAATGATGATTATTCAGTTGCAAATATGGTAATAGATGCCGAAACCGCATCGCCTGAGGAAATTGCCGGGCGTATTACCGCGGAATGGCGGCGCATATCAAATTAATCGTTTAAAATAATATCAGCTTGTTCGCATACAACATCGTAGTCCATCGTTAGTATTGCTTCGCTTATTTTGTTAAGCGCGTTACCGGTTTTTTCATCCACATCGAATTGCATACATTCCTCCCTGAATGAATCCATTATATCTATGTTGTAATTCAATGCGGCCTCTTTTAACACGCTAAGTTTTTTTACAAGTTCTTCACGTGTAATTTTTTCTTTTTTGTCATGTTTATTGGCATTAAAAAGCCCCGCGCCGGTTAATTTTTGTTTAAACTCCAGTATGCTTTCGAGAACCGGCTCTATATCTTCAACACAAATTGAGGCCGCTTCTTCGGCGCTCCAGTTAAATTCATTGTTTGATTCATGTTCTTTTGAAGCGATTTTTCCGGCAAATTCAAGCCGTCGGCAGCGTTGCGCCAAATCCGCATAGCCTATTGTATTCAGGCTGCCTTTAAATCCATGCAGTCTTATACCATAATCTTTCCAATCTTTATTTTGAACATCCTCACGGATAATACGCGCAAGTTCATCAAAGCTTTGGCAAAAAGTTTTTAAAACTTCAATATAAGATTCAATTCCGCCGGCCTGTGTTCTTCCCATTTGTGTATCAAGCCCTTCAATTTTTGAAATTGCCTCCATAAGCGGATTTTCAATGGAAGCTGTTTGATTCGGCGCAGCTCCCATATTGTTATTTTCCATAAAAATTGTTTCTATTTTGTGTGAAGGCAAAAAAGAAAGCAGCACATCATTTAATTTTTTTGATTCTATTGGCTTTGCTATAAAATCATTCATACCGGCTTCTATAAACATTTCTTTCGCTCCGGCAATAGCGTTTGCCGAAAGCGCTATTACAGGAACTGAACCGCAGTTTTTTTCACCGCGCGCGCGTATGTGTTTTGTGGTTTCTATGCCATCCATGCCAGGCATCATTTGGTCCATAAATATTATGTCATAATTTTTCGATAATGTTTTTTCCAGGGCTTCTGTTCCGCTTTCCGCAGTTTCTACGGTTAAACCATGGGAAGATAAAAAAATTTTTGCAACCATAAGATTTACAGGCGTATCATCTACAATAAGCGCGTAAATTACTTCGCCCTGTTTGGTTTTTACAAAATTGTTTTCGGATTTATTTTTCTGCTCAACTTTAGAGCTGTCTCCGCGTATAAGCGGAACTACGATACGAAATGATGAACCTTTGCCATATTCTGTTTCTACTTCAATTCTTCCATCCATCATTTCCACAAATTGGCGCGCTATTGCAAGCCCAAGTCCTGAACCCATAATTCCCCGGTTTTCTTCCCTGTCGAACTGCTCAAATTCGGCAAAAAGAACCGCAAGGTTTTCCTCCTTAATGCCTATGCCTGTATCTTTAACCGAAACAACCAAAAGCTCATTATCTTCCAAATCTTTTTTATACGCAAAATCCAGCGTTATATTTCCATGCCTTGTATATTTAATCGCGTTATTTACTATGTTCATTATCACCTGACGCATTCGTATTTCATCTCCATAAACAACTAAAGGAAGTTCAGGTGAAAATGATGATTTAAAATCAAGTTCTTTACCGTGCGCTACAAATTTATTTAATGCGGTTAAATTTTCGTATAGTTCGTATAAGTTATAATGAACAGGAATTAGTTTTAGTTTACCCGATTCAATTTTTGAAAAATCAAGAATGTCGTTTATTATATGCATAAGCGCATTTGCCATGCTTTTTATATTAACAAAATAATTTTTTTGAATATCATCCATGTTATCGGTACGCATAAACTCCAACATTCCCAAAATAGTATTCATTGGAGTACGAATTTCGTGGCTCATTTTTGCGAGAAAATCGCTTTTTGCCCGCGAAGCGGCAAGCGCAGCGCTGGTCTGGTCTTCCAAAAGCATTTTGTTTTCTTCAAGCATATTTGTTTTGTTCTGCAGTTCTTTTGTACGCAGCGCTACGGCATCTTCCAAATGTTTGTTATACTGCTCAAGCTCTCCATGTTCCTGCTTTGTTTCCTGCATCATGTGATACAAACTTAAAACTGAACCTGCCCAGTAAAACAGGCTGAATAGTACAAAAATATTTATGTTAAAAACCCATACAAAAGGAATTGTTCCAAATGCAAGCGCTGTGAATATTTTTGAAATATTTGGAACGCTGCTAAAATAAAGGGATGTGTTACCGGAACGGAAACTGCGGAATATAAAAAACAATTCAGAAATAAAAAAAATAAACGGCATAAATTTAATTATGTTAAAAGAATATTCCATAAGCGGCAGCGGAATTAAAAAAATAGATGCCGAACTTAAAACAGATATAACCATATAAGCAAAAATTCGAATGGATGTTTTTGGCAAAAAAAGCGTTTCCATAAAATAAAAGAAAGCGCACGAAGCAAGCAATAGAATTAAGGATTGAACACGGTCAAGCGTAACGCTGTTTGAAACTGACAAAAATACATCTAATTCGCTTGAAAAATATGAATTAATCAAAATTAAAAAAAATACAAAAAACAAATTTGATTTTTCGCGTGTGGAAATAAAAGTTATTAAGTGATAAAACGCTATAATTAAACAAATTATTACAGAAAGCAAGGTAAGCTGCTGATTCACGCTTCGGTACCATTTATAATAAGAAACAAGATTAATCCGTCCAATTCCTGTTTTGCTGTAATTCGGCGCGCCTATTATATGAAACACCGCGTAATTTTTACCTTCTTTTAGCAGGTGCGTATCCACAGGAAAATAAAGATTGCGCATTACCCTGTGGCGCGTAATCTGACCATAACTGTTTGTATATACTTCACTGCGGACAAGTTCGCCGTTAATATAAAACTCCCAGTTATCGCCTATTTCACTTATGGAAAATGCCTGAATTTCACCTGATGAACGAAATTGTTCTATATCTTCACTGTTTAAATTGAACGGCATTACAAATGTCCAGTCTTCGTCCCTTTCACGGCTGAAAATATTTGTATTTAAAACAGAATCGTTTTGCAGCGCAATTTTTTTTATAGTCGTTATGTCATCTTCGTCAGGGTTTTTTATAAAAATCCAGCGGCGTGGAAGTTCGTCCGGCGTAGCAAAAATATCCCTGGAAAGCCAGCCGCGTTTTACATAAATGCCGTCTTCGCTTACTGAATAAGTCTTGTAAAAAGCGCTTTCTGTAGAGCTTTTGCATGCGCAAAACAACAAGCTATTTACCGCTAAAAAAATCCGCAAAAACTTTTTCATTCAAAACTCCAGCCTACACTAAGTGCCGGGCGCAGATAAACAGGAGGACGCTCTTCCGGTGAAAATAAAAAACTTATTTTTGTTCCGGCATATACAACTATATTATTTGTAACATGATAACCGGCAAAAAATCCAGCGCCTGCAAAAAAAAGAAAGGTTGAAGAGTGATCTTCAATTCCTTCTGCCTTCCGCGTTCCCATTATAACATTGTAGCCGGCATCCAATGAAACATTTACATCTATCATTTTATGATAAACAAACCTGCGAAAAGTTAATTGCGGCTCAATGTTTATTAAATTGGCCGAAACAGTATTTTGTATATCCCAGCTTTTATCAACGCCGTAAAGATAATTCCAGTCAAGTTCAAATGACGCTCCAAAATCGCCAAAGGACGCATGGTAAATTGTAAACGCGGCATTTATTCCCGCGCCCTGAGGATAAAAATTGCTGCTTATTATTACTTTAAACATATCGCCGGAAATTGGCAGCATGGGCGGATAACAAACAGAAACAGAACGTATATGGAATGCCGCGCCGCGCCGGTTGCTTTCTCCCCTCTTTTTTGCACCGGGCGGCGGCGTACATTCAAAATATATCCATTCTGAATATGCCGTGCGGCCGCCGGAACTATTTAACGCGGCAACGCTATACCGGTATGAACCTTCGTGCAGCGCATAATACAATTCATTTTCCAATACGCGCTTCTCTGTGTAAGTTTCAAAACCGCCTTGAGCTTTTTTACGCTCTATTAAAACAATATAACCGCTTGCATGAGGTTCCGCCGTCCATGAAAGTAAACGCATATAACGCTTTTGAGATTCGGCAGAGCTTTGCGCATTAAGCTGTGCCGTTATTAAAACGCAAATAAAAACAAGAACAGGGCGCGGCATAATTACTCCAGTTCTATAACCTTGTTCGGTTTTGGAACTTCCGGCATTTGTTCAGGATTCAAGTCCCTGTTTGCCGTCTGCCGCAGTACTTCTGTTTGTTCTTCTAAATTTATTCGTACAACATTTTGAGATTCCGGACTTTTCAGTTCTAAAAAATATCCGGCGGCGGCCGGCGAAGGAAGCTCCGGCCGGAAAACAGAGAGCGGATTTTTTTCTTTATCTATGACGCTTTCAAGTAAAATCGCTGTTTCAGCCGGAACAGCGCCTTCCACTCCGGAATCATCACGGATAAAAAAATGAATTTCCTGCGCTTCACCCTGCCATTGCGCCTGTTCGGGAGTAATGCGCCAGTACCAGTCGCCGGCGTCCAGGTCGCCGCATAAAATTGAATTGCCTCTAACAATTTTTGAAAGTACCGGATTGGCAAATTTTTTGTTATCCGCTACTTCTATATAAAATGAATTATACGACTCGTTTGCGGTGCGCTCAGGTTCTTTCCAGCGAAACCGCACATAAGGCTGTGTTCCGCGAAAGCTCAATACTTCGCCATGAACAGGCGATACCGGAATAGGAGCAGTTTCTTCGTCAAATATTTCATCTTTCGCATTTTCTACAATAAACTTGCCGTTTGTTTCTTCGTGTACAGTAACATTGGAACCTTCCTTCAGTTTGAATTCGTACCCATTTGCCACTACAACAGATCCTGCCTGACTGTGAACGGAAAGAAACCCATTTAACAGATCGAAGCGGCTTCCTGTTCTCATTATAGAAATTAATACCATAGAATTTTCGTTGAGTTTAATTTTATCACCATTATTTAAGTCCAGCGTAACTTGCGAAAAAACACCTGTGCGTACTATATCGCCATTATAAATGTTTGAATTTTGACTAATACTTTCCCATACAAGACGGCGTTCCAGACGGCGGCGCACATTATTATCCACCTCGGAAACAATTCCTACAGGTTCGCTGTAACTGTTTGTTTCGTTTTTTAAAGTATGAAACAGGCGTTCTACAAGATAGCTTGTTACCAATAAGAATATAAATATTATTACAATATCACGGACAAGCCTGCCGCGCGCTTCTCTGTCGCCGGTATTGCCGGCGTCAATAATAGAATCTGATTCAAACTCGCCCATTACCGCTCCTTTTTATTTAATCATTCAATTAATTCTTTATTGTTTTTTGCCTCTTCCAAAATAGCAAATGTTTCCAGGGTTTCGCGTTTGCCTTTTACTGTTACAACGGTTTTTTTTTCAAATACAAACTCTTTTGCGCAATATTTTTTTGTTGCCGCAGTAAGTAAAATATCGGCATTTTGACGAACACATTCCTCTTCCGCCCAAAAAGCATTTAATACAGGAAGCCCCAAAATCTGCCATTCCATACGTTCTTTTGTTCCGGTCTGTCCGCAAAATGCCCTGCCGGAATCTATGCCGCAGCTTGAGCGTAAAAGCGGACGCCGCGCGGCGTTATAGGCGGCAAGCGCCGCGCGAAAATACAGCGCCGTGTTAAGCGCGGATTTTGCACATGATTTTTTATCACCATTTTTTTCCGGCGCGCCCCAAACAGCAAGCACAGCGCCTGAAGAAAAATTAACAATCGTTCCGCCTGTTTTTTGAACGCTTTCAAATATAATCGAAAAAAAAGTATTGAATATTTGAGCCGCTGCGGCTCCTTCAAGTTCCATTGAAATTGAATTAAACGACAAAAGCCTTGCGGCAAGTACAGTAACTTCGGTTTCTTTGCCGCCTGGAGAAATTCGTCCGCGAAGGGCTTTTTGAACCAGCGCCATATTACTGAATCTGGCTAAAACAGACGCAAGCCTGTCGCGCTCGGCAAGCCTTGTTCTCAATTCGCGCAGGCTGACCGCCAAAGCGCCGTGTTCATCATTTGAATTTATGTCAATATCCGCCGTATAATCGCCTTCCTCCAGTTTTCGCGCAAAAACGGAAAGCCGCGTTACATGACGTGATACATAATTTATCCAAAACCAAATAAAAACAAACGCGGCCGCAAGTATTATAAGCGCGAAATAAATTGCCTCGCGTGTTTTAATGCGAAGCGCTTCAAGCGCCACTTCTTCTTCTATTGTGGTAATGACAAAAATATTATACTCAGACAGTTTTTGAAAAGCGCCAAAGTACGCGGTGCCGTCTTCGGATGTATATCTGCGCTGCATACTAATATCGCCTGATTCAAGAATATTTCGTATGAACGCTGTTTGAAATAAATTTGCGCCATTTAAAACCTTATCGGTATCTGAACTTGCAAGTAATTCTCCAGAATCATTAATCATTATTGAATTGTTTGCGCCTGAGTTAAAGATACCGTTTAAAACATCTGTAGACATAAGCGCCGCCGCCGCGCCGCCGCGCTGTGCCCTAAAAAAGATGCCTATAACAGGAACGCCAAGCTCTGTAGAAGCGTTTGTAAAACGTGTAATGCCATAAGCCGCCTGGCCCTCTTCGTTTTTATGATTTGAAAAAAAATTGACAACCGTTTGCGGTTTTAAATTATAGGCAAGAAAAAAAGCATTATTTAACACAATAAAATTTTCGCTTTTTACAGCAATTACGTGCGGGTTATTTCTAAAATAGAGTTCTTCAAGCCTGTTCCCGCCGGTTTCAATAAAAAACAGAACGCTGGTTATTGTATTTTCAATAATTCGTTTGGAGTTGAACGCCGCTTCGTGGTTCAATGTAAAATTGTTTGTTTCTGCGGAAATCATTAAATCACGCGAAATAAGAAACTGAAATCCTGCGGTAAGAAGCGCGGCCACCGTAAAAACCAACAGAGAAACCTGAAAAAAAATCTTTACCGCAAAAGATGTTTTGGCGGATTTCAGTCTGTTTATGTTCACATTTAAAGGCTAAAGAATTTTTTTTACTTTTTCAAGCAGGCAAACGCAAGCGGTCAAGCGCGCTTTTTGCATAATACGTGTTTTATAGTTCCACGTCAATTTGGATTTTTAAGAGTCGGCGCAGTCATTTCTGTTTTTTTGCAGGATGCAAGACCAGCCGTATTTTTCCGCATTGATTATAAATTATGCTGTCTACAGTATTTAATATTTGAAATGTAGGCAATATATACAATATACGGTATATTATGCGATTTACGCCCTTTGTTTGCGCGTCTGTCTAATATCAGAAACAAATAGGACACCCGCACCTGTGGTAGAATGGAAATTACAAAGAAATTCATTTTACGAGGTGTAACCATGAAAGGTAAAATCGGGTGTCCTTCAAGGATTGT
>JAIRPU010000099.1 GCA_031256815.1 Spirochaetaceae bacterium | reverse complement strand
GAAGTTTGATGACCATTTTCGCAATGTTCACCCTGACACAAACGGAATTTCTCAAATTACCCACGGTGTAAAAATAGGTCTGGGCAATTCTGATTACGAACTTATAAAAATATAGCCTCCGGCGCAGGGGTCTAAACTCTCGCACAGAGCTAAACTCCTGCCGGCGCAGAGGGCTAAACTTCTTCCGGCGCATGGGGTTAAACTCCGGCGCAGGCAGGCAAAGTTCTGTCTGCCTTTGCGCTGCTTTGTTTTTATGTTTTTCGCCGCGCTAACTTGTTTTGCCTGTTTCTTAAAGGCAAACTCAAAAAATGCCGATAATGGGAGGTATGAAGAGAAAGCTTGGCCTGTTTTTGCTTGCGGCGTTTGAGCTGGCCTCTTGCACAGGCAGTCCCGAAAAGGTTGACGATACCCCTCCGGGATACAGGCCGGCATTTATGGTTGGCGACCAGGTTACTGTTGCGGGCGGCGAATACGCCCAGTCTGTTGGAACGGTTGTAGAAGTCGATATGGATTCCGGCGTCTACCGTGTCCGGCTTGCCAATCGCTCAAACCCGGTATTTATACGCTCTAATCTTTTAAGAAGATATGGAGAGGCGCGTCAAACTCCAAGCGTCGTGCAGCAAAGTCCGCCGCCTGTTGCTATGCCTGTGCAGCCAAAACCGCAGCCTATACCAAAACCTGCTGACGATGGCAGATTTGGCCGGCTTGCCATACTTCCGGTTATTGGACTTGAAGAATATGTTGCCGAAACGCTTGCCTGGCATCTTGCAAACGAAGACGCCATTAACAAAAGTTTTAATGTGGTACCAATTACACCTGTAATACGAAAAAACGTTCTTTCTGAAGAGAGTTACAGCGCAATATACAATGCTGGAGACGACCTTCAAACGAATTATATTTTAACGAGTTTTGCGCGTCATATTGGTTTTGATAATGTTTTAATTATGATGATTATTGATGTTCAAAGCCGTGAACAAATTGCCGGTGATTTTAAAAAATATAACGGTGTAGAAGAGATTCCCGCGTTGTTTCGTTCAATGTCGCAAAAAATGACGTCGGTTGTGCGGCAAAAACAAACAGAGCGGCCTAAACTTTCTGTTGAGTTAATGGCCTTTCCGCCTAACACTATGCTGCGGAACGATGCGGCGGTCTTAACAGAGCTTGTCTCCATTACCATGGCAAACACAAGCCTTTACAGCGTTTTTCCGCGTACAGACAGCATTGACGCTTCAATGCTGGATTACGAAACAAGGCGTACAACGGCGCGCAGGGTTTTTATTCAAACTGAAGACCCTACAGCGGCGGATTTTGTGCTTTCAAGCAAGATAGATATGTTTAATTCCAAAAACCAAATACTTGCCGAAATAGTAGATATTAAAGGGAATGTATTACACCGTGGCGCTCATATCAACTATGATATTATAGAAGATGTTCCGCAACTATTAAACCGTCTTAGCGCCAGTTTAACTTCCGAAGCGGCAAACGAAAATCAATCCGCAAAACAATAAAGATTAAATCAATTTTATTTGTTTTTATGAAGATTTTTTTATTAGCGCAAAAAAAACCCGCCATGCGGCGGGTTTTTGCTGTGTGCTGTTGTTTTACACATCAAGGAATGAATCTGCGTAGAGATTCTGGTCCATGATTATATCAGCGCATTTAACGGCTCTGTTGAGTTCCGGCTCGCAGGGGTTTACAATCGCCGATGTAAGACCTGAGTTTATCGACATAGCAATCATAAACGAATTGAGTATCGGACGAATTGCCTTGGGCATACCGTTGGATATGTTTGAAAGCCCGCCTGAGGAATTAAAACCCTGTTCGGCAAGCCAGCGGATAAAGTCAAGCACTTCTTTTTGCTTATCCTGCATACCTTTTATAACTACAAAACACGGGTCAAACCAGAGGTCTGTAGCTTCCATGCCAAGTCCCATGCCATGTTCAAGCATCTCCATACAACAAGCCTGACGCTCGTCATTGTCGCTTGCAACGCCTTCTTTAGAACAAAGCGCTATTACAAGAGCCTCGTTTGCGGCGGCTACGTCAATGTATTTTTTGCGTTCGCCGGCATCGGCGGAGTTTACAATCGGTTTGCCTTTGGAACGGTTGTAAACTTTAATCCCGCTTTCGATTTCGTCAATATCAGCGGTATCAAGCGCAATAGGCACGTTGTCAAAACGTTCCTGCAGAAGTTTAACTCCCCATGCCATAAGGCCTTCGCTGCCTTTGCGCTTCGGGCCAATATTAAAGTCGAGGTAGGTCGCGCCTGCTTTAAGTTGTTTTTCGGCGCGCTCTAAAATCGGCGCCGGGTCGCGTTTGTCCATAGCCTCTTTAATCGACGGGGCGATACAATGGATGTTTTCGCCTATCATTATAAATTTTCCCATGCTCTCTCTCCTAATTTTGATGATTTTTGGCCGCTTTTCCGTGGAAAGAACGGCCAAAACCGTTTTAAAGTTTTTTAGCCTTTAAAATCTTTTAAGAACTTTACAATTCCTACCGCTTCGTTGGTTCCAATAACGATTTTCCAACCGGGCAGATTCTCTTCAAGTTCGCCTTTAAGAACCGACACTTTACCGGGAAGGATAAGTGTTTGATTCTTGCATTTATCGCCGCACTGCTCTTTTATGTACTTGGCAATAGAGCCTGCGGTTAATTTACCTGCCGCCCATGCTGTAAGTACCGAATAGCCGCCTGCATCTGTAATAACAAGATTTGTCGGCACACCGGAGCGCTCAATTTCGCCGGCCACAATAAAGTAAGTCAGCGCGAAGTCTACAGTAGTCATACATACGGACTTTTCGTCTGCGCCGTTGAGTTTGTAAACGCCTGGTTCTACCTTCATTGGTTTTTGCGGGTCGGTAAATATGTTCTGCCTTAATCCAAACAGCGGAAGCGCTTTTGCATAATCAAGGCTGTCCAGAAGAATAATCGAGCCGTATTTAATCGTAAAGATTGAAGCAAGGCCCAATTCAACTTCGTGATTCCCTTTTGCAAGCTTTCCTACATTTACAATTGAAGGATAGCCAAAAGTCCTGTCGCCGCCCTTAAGGGCTACACGGCGAATTTCAACGGCATTGGCAAACGCCTCTTTTGCCGATGTTGTTCCAACGTCAAGAATAAGGTTCTTGTTGCCGGCCGCTTCGAGTTTTTCAACGGTGTCGTGCAGCGCTTCAAGATTTTTCGCGCTAACGCCAAGAAGAACGCCGGCGTCGGTGGCAATTTTGCTCATATCGGCAAAGTTCGATTCGTTTGCGCCATTCAGAATTGGCTTGTTCGCCTTGCAGATTTCCACGGCTTCTTTTGCCGCCGCAGTATCGGTACAAGAAAGCACAAGCACACGCTCCGCAGCGTTAGCTTTTTTTACAGCGTCAACGAATTTGCCCTTGTCGCCTGTGAATTCAATATTTATTACTTCACAGAACATTCGCTCGCCAATTCGCACATAGTCAACTTTTTTAAGCTCAGGCAGAGCTTTGTCGATATTATCCCCGGTAACATTGACGCCGTAGAGGCTCTTTGAAACAAAGGTTTTTTCGTGACGGAAGAGTACTGTTTCTCCGCCAATCTGGAATTCGGCCTTGCCCGCACCAATCTTGAAAGTCTTCATCGGAGGCGCGGAAGCCTCACTCAGTTTTGCCAAATCTTCAGGTTTAATATGAGGGCATTTGCCTATCTCAATCTTGCCTGCCGCAACATCCATACTAAACGCCATACAAGTAGGCTTACCGCAAGCCTTGCAGTTAGTTTTGGGTGTAAATTTAAAGTAATCTAATCCTTTTAAAGCCATTTTCAACCTCCATCCTTACACAAGCGCCGCGATGATATTCGCTACCGCTTCCACAGACTTGGGATGACGGAGAATAACCGCATTGGAACCTGTTGTTAAATTTGCCGCTGCCGTAGATACTTCCATGTCAATACCTCTCTGTTCCTGCGAACCCCATTCAGGGAAGTCCTGTTCTGACGCAACCGCTTCTTTTACACCCCATGCTTCCTGGCCGGCCGGAGTAATAATCGGCACTTGAAGGAACGAATCGTTCTGCTCAAGCGCAGCAGCTTCGATGCGATCCATAGTAGAGGCGAGATACTCAAAGCCATACCCTACGGCAGACTGCCCGACATGCATAACAACGTTGTCGAGCTTTACGCCGACCTGGGTTACGACAGTGTTAAGCTGTTTTGCAAGGTTAAGGTCAACAGCGCTTTCCGCCGCGACTTTTGCCTCGCCTGCCTGAACAACGCCAACGGCAATCTGCTTATAATTTGCTTCTTTTGCTGAAATGAAAAGGCAGTTCTTGCCGCGAAGCACCTCGGCAATTTTTGTAAAAAGCTGACTGTCTTTTTCTTCGTTTTTGCTGCCCTGAATAACAAGCGGTAATGTAACCGCGTCCGCAACGGCTTTCGCTGTTTTGACGCAATCGTCTATCGAGGCATTATCTCCATTGGGGTCAGCGCTCTCAAGATAAAGGCTTACAAAGCTTGCTCCTTTTACGGTACAGGCTTTTTTGGCCGCATCGGCAATACTGCCGCAGCCATCGTAGAACTTCTTGAGTATTGCCGGATAATCGGCGCTCAAGAGCTTGTCGGAAATTTCAATTCCAACCTTAGGCGGATTAGGCATTGGCGCATCAAAGCTGTAAAGCGGGTAAGTACACTCACCGCCGAGCTTTAGCACTTTGTCGCCAGTGCCAACCGTCACTTCCTTAATTGAAGCGTTGAACTTCTGGGAAACACGTTTTAGTGGCATAACGTTTTTTTCTCCTTAAAAAATGATATGTATTTTGCCTCTAGGGATAGCTCCCATAAGACGCAGGTTTATTCTAACACGCTTTAAGAAGGACGTCAAGGAGAAATTTTTAGATTAAATTTTATCGGCTGTTTACAGATGTTTACTGATTTAAAGTTCAGACAAGTAGTTGAAACAATTTGATAATTTTATCATTTTACTTGTATGAATTATACGATAGAAGAGTTACGGGCTCTGTTCGGAGACAATTTAAAAAAACTCCGTATGGACGCGAAAATCTCCCAGCTTAAACTGGGTTTAAAAATAGATTTGACGCATAACTTTATAAACGACATTGAGCGCGGTAAAAAAGGCGCGTCATTCGAGACGGTGGTTAAATTAGCCGAGGCACTAGGGGTGGAGCCCTACCGTTTTTTTGTGCCAAAATGGGAACCAAGAGAAGAAGATTTTCTTGGCTATCCAAATCATGTAGAATCGCTGTTAAAAGCAGTTGACGATTTTAAAGGATATTATGGGCGTGGAAATAGTGAATAAAAACTAAAACAACCGCCGCTTTAAGGCGGTTGTTTTTTCATTTCCTGCTTTTCTCCAAATTAATTTTTTTAAACTCAAACCAGACGCGGTTTTAAAACAGCCCGCGCTTTAGCAAAGCGGTCAAGGACAACGGCCGGCAAAAGCGCCATGCGCTTTTGCCGGTTTATGTTAAGGCCGGTGCGGCCTGCGCGCAGGCCGCACCGGGGACGTGTCGTGCGACGCCTTAAAAGCGCGGAGCGCTTTTAAGGCGTGTCCCCTCTGCGCTTCGCGCAGAGGGGACGGGCAAGTAAGGCAGCGCCCTGCTTTGCGGGGCGCTTTGCGCAAACATCGGCCGCCTGCGGCTTTCGGTGGCGGCCGCGCCTTGCGCGGGACTGGCCGCCGGCGGCGAGCTGGAGATGTGGTTGGGCCCTTCGCGACGCGAAGCGGGCGGAATGTAGCACGGCCGGCGAAAACGCACCCGGGTTGGCCG
>JAIRPU010000066.1 GCA_031256815.1 Spirochaetaceae bacterium | reverse complement strand
CGACTGGAGCGCTAACGGCTACCGGCTGCCCACCGAGGCGGAATGGGAATACGCCTGCCGCGCCGGAACGGTGAGCGCCTTCAACACCGGAGCTGCAATATCGGACAACACAGGCTGGTGTTTAATCAATCGTATTAATAGTAATTTTATAACACACGAAGGTGGAAAGAAGAGCGCTAACGCCTGGGGCCTGTATGATATGCACGGTAACGTGTTTGAGTGGGTCTGGGATTGGTTCGAATCAAACTATAGCCCCGGCACGTCTGATCCCAGAGGGCCGGCTTCCGGATCGAGTCGCGTTAGCCGCGGCGGAGGGATCTTCAGTCCGGATTATGATCTTCGCTCCGCGGCCCGTACCATTTACTCTCCTGGGGTCAGTGGCGAAGATTTGGGCTTCCGGCTGGCGGCCTCCGGTTCCGGCGGCTCAAAGTGAGCGAAGCGCGAATTGCAGCAGCCTGCCTGTAACCAAAGCTGTTTCCATGCCCGCCCGCAGAGCGGGCGGGGGCAGCCGCAGGCTGCCGCAGACGCGCAAGCGATTGAAGCGGAATTTGCAAGCGAAGCGAAGCAAATTGTAGCGTAAAGCGCGGTTTTTGCCGGAGGCAAAAATGCGCCATAATTAAAGGCTTAATTTTCGATATAAAGGCCGCCTGCGGATTAAAAAAGCCGGACAACGAGCTTGAACAAAACGCGGACTCTTTTGTAGAATAAAAAAATAACAGGCTAAATATTAATTGATTGATTTTTAGCGTCTCGCAAGTGAGGATTTCATGGAAATGGCTTATTTAATTGGAGCGGGCATTGCCGTTATTGCCGGTATTGGAGCTGGTATTGGCATTGGTATTGCAACCGGCGGCGCATCGCAGGCTATAAGCAGACAGCCGGAAGCATCCGGAAAGATAATGACTGTATTTTTTCTGGGTGTGGCGCTTGCCGAAGCAACGGCTATTTACGGTTTTGTTATGGCTATACTTATATGGACAACTAAATCTGGTTAAAAAATGAACTTAATCGACTTTTCGGTAACATTTTTCTGGACAATCCTTAATATAGCTATTCTGTTTTTGGTTCTTAGAGCGATTCTTTTTAAACCTGTAACCAGATTTATCAAGGCGCGCGCTGCCAAAATAGAAAGCGAGCTGTCACTTGCCGCAAAAGAACGCGAAGAAGTTAAACGGCTCATGGCGGATTACGAAGCAAGAATGAACGCTTCAAACGAAGAACTAAGGCTTATGTCGGAAAATTCCCGCCGCGCCGCCGAAGAACGCGCCGGCGCAATAATTGCGGAAGGCAAGGCGCAGGCGGACGCGCTTGTTGCCGCCGCCAGAAAACAAATCGATGCCGAAAAACACGCCGCGCTGCTTTTATTTAAATCTGAAGCGGCCTCTTTGATAATGCGCGCGGCAAGCCGTCTTTTACGGCGCGAAATTTCCGGCGAAGACGCCCGCCGCGCCGCCGAAAACGCGCTTGCAGAACTTTCGGGAGCAAAAGCTTGAAGTTTAACGCCGGCCGCTGGGCAAGCGCGTTTTTGAAAGCCGCCGCTGACGACTGGGAAGCCGGATACAAAGCGCTCTTAGCATTTTCGCAGGCGCTTTCAAACTCAAAAGTATGGATTTCCGGCGACAAAAACGCGGAAGAAGCGGCGGCCATTTTGGGCAAGGCAGTTAAACTGGCAAACGGAACCGAAACGCGCGGGATTTTGGCGGCGAAGGCATCGCTTGCACTGCTCGTCCGGCGCGGCTTTTTTAAAAAGCTCTCCCTGTTTGCCGCCGCCATACTAAACGCCGCCTACGAACAGGACAATATCCTTTTGGCACGGCTTGAAGCGGCAAGCGAGCCTGAACCTGATTTTCTTGATAAACTAAAACGGCTTCTTATTGCGCAAAACAACTGCCGTGACGTTAGTTTTGAGTTGCGAATTATACCTGAACTTATCGCCGGTTACCGTATTACCATAAATGGAGAACGGTATGATTTTAGCCTTAAGGGCATGGCGGCGCGTTTTGAAAGCGCGCTGCAAAAAGGAATATAATGCAGTTTAACGAATTGAGTAAAATAATAAGCGCAGAAATCGAAGAATGGGAGAATAAAAGCGTCTCCGAATCGATAGGTTTTGTAGCGCAGGTTGGCGATTCAGTTGCCACAGTTCACGGGCTTACCAAAGCGGTTTATGGCGAGCTTGTTGAATTTTCGTCCGGCGCGGCGGGGATTATACTCAATCTAAACGAAGATTCTGCCGGCGTTGTGCTTTTGGACGGCGAAACCGGCGTTAGAGACGGAGATGAAGTGCGCGGAACAGGAAAAGTCGTATCGGCGCCTGTTGGCCCTTCGCTGCTTGGCAGAGTGCTAAACCCGCTGGGCGAGCCTTTGGACGGTAAAGGCGTCGTTAAGGCCGAAGCGTTTTATCCTGTAGAATCCCCTGCTCCTTCGGTTATAGAACGCGCCGGCGTTCAAACGCCTTTGCAAACAGGCATCCTTGCGATTGACGCGATGATACCGATAGGCCGCGGCCAGCGCGAACTTATAATTGGCGACAGGCAAACCGGCAAAACCGCAATAGCAATAGACACCATCATAAACCAAAAAAAAACAGGCGTTATATGCGTTTATTGCGCCATAGGGCAAAAATCCTCATCCGTAGCGGCTATTTTGGAGAGTTTAAAAAAATACGGGGCGCTGGATTATACGTTTATTGTGTTTGCTTCGGCCTCGGACAGCGCCGCGCTGCAATACCTTGCCCCCTACTCTGCGGTTGCAATGGCCGAATATTTTATGCACGAAGGAAAGGACGTGCTTATCGTTTACGATGACCTTTCCAAACACGCCATAGCCTACCGCACCATTTCTCTGCTGCTAAGGCGTCCGCCAGGGCGCGAGGCGTTTCCGGGCGATGTATTCTATCTTCATTCCAGGCTTTTGGAACGCGCCGCAAGGCTTTCGGAGGCAAAGGGAGGCGGTTCAATAACGGCGCTTCCCATAATAGAAACCCAGGCGGGTGATATTTCTTCCTACATACCAACAAATGTAATTTCGATTACAGACGGGCAAATTTTTCTTGATTCCGAACTTTTTAATTCGGGAATGCGTCCCGCAATAGACGTTGGACTTTCCGTAAGCCGTGTGGGAGGTGCCGCGCAGGCAAAAGCTGTGCGGAAAGTGGCGGGCAGGCTAAGGCTCGATCTTGCGCAATACAGAGAAATGGCGGCTTTTGCCCAGTTTGGCTCCGATTTGGATAAGGCGACTCAGGATAAACTTTCGCAGGGGGCAAGGCTTATGGAAGCGCTTAAACAGCCTCAATTTTCACCATTGGAAATGGAAGAACAGGCGTCGCTGCTCCATATTGCCGTTCAGGGAAAACTTGTTAAATGCCCCGTGGAAAAGACAGGCGAATTTATTACTGAATTTCTTGAATACATAAAAACGAACGGCGCTGAAGTTTTAAAAGAGATTGCAAAAACAAAAGAGATAAGCATGGAAAACGCAAGCAGTCTTGAAACGCTTTGTGATTCATTTTCCAAAATGTTTTTAAAAACCCCAAATTAAGCGCTTAAAAATTAAAATGAATTAAATTTAAATGAATAAACTGAATTTTACAAACGATTATTCAGAAGGCGCTCATCCTGAAATTCTTCGCCGTTTGACTGAAACAAACATGGAAAAATGCGAAGGATATGGGTTGGACAGCTATTGTAAAAGCGCAAAAGATAAAATTCGCGCCGCTGCCGAAGCGCCTGACGCCGAAATATATTTTTTAACAGGCGGCACCCAGACAAACGCAGTGGTAATAAGCGCCGTTCTAAGGCCGTATCAGGGAGTTATATCGGCGGATACAGGCCACATCGCTTCGCACGAAGCGGGGGCAATAGAAGCGCATGGGCATAAAGTTATCTGCCTGCCGCATAAAGAAGGCAAACTTTTGGCAAAAGATATAGAACAGTGCTTTATTGACTATCAAAACGACCCTTCGCGTGAACATTTGGTTATGCCTGGAATGGTTTATATTTCTCATACTACAGAATATGGAACTGTTTACACAAAAGATGAACTGCAAAAAATCAGCGCGGTTTGCCGGAAAAATCATGCGCCCCTTTTTCTTGACGGAGCGCGTTTAGGCTATGCTTTGGCGGCGCGAAACACAGATGTTACCCTTAAAACCATAGCAAACTATTGCGATATTTTTTATATAGGCGGAACAAAGGTTGGCGCGTTTTTGGGCGAAGCGTTTGTTATTACAAAAGAGGGCTTTATTCCGCATTTTTTTTCAATAATGAAACAGCAGGGCGCTTTGCTTGCAAAAGGCCGCCTGCTTGGGGTTCAATTTGATACTCTTTTTACAAACAATCTTTACTTTGAAATTTCCGCCCATGCCGTAAAAATGGCGGAAAAATTAAAAACCGGCCTGTCGCAAAAAGGGCACAAATTTTTGTTTGACGCTCCCGCAAATCAGCTGTTTTTGATTTTGGAAAAATCCCGCGTTAAGGATTTAAGCGAAAAAATCGGGTGGACGTTTTGGGGAACTTACGATGAAAACAACGTTGTTATGCGTTTAACCGCAAGCTGGGCCACAAAAAGCGAAGATGTAGAGAACGCAATTGCGCTTTTGTAAAATGCCGTTGCCTTAAAATAAAACGATGCTGCCGCAAATTGCCGCCGCACGGCGCGGAAATACCGTGTTTTATCTGGGGAAGCCGCTGCTTTCGCGTATTGACCCTGTATCGGCATCGGAACGTATTGTTGAATCGGCTATGCCGGCAAAAGAACGCACATTATACTTTTGCCCCTCTCCGCTATTTGGCTATGGTTTAAACCATTTTGTAAAAACACTGCCGGAAAACTCATTTGTTATTTGTGTAGAAGCTACCGAAGCGCTTGCCGGCTGGACGCGGCAAAATATTGACGGAGCTATTTTTGAAACGCCGGGCGCAGCGCTTTTTTTGGGCGGCGGAGTGCAGGCGCTTTGCCGTTTTGTGCGTGAAAAATGCGGTCAGCGCAGTTTCAGGCGCGTTGAAGAATTGAGGCTTTCCGCCGGTTATGCGCTTGCCGCGCCTTTGTATGACGAAATGGCCGGCGCATTACGCAGTGTTATAGCATTGGAATGGGGCAATGCCATGACGCTTACAAAACTCGGCAGGCTCTATATTCGCAATTTTTTAAAGAATCTGCACATTCTTGAAGCGTCTCCGGCGCTAAAAAGCGTTAATTTTGGAGAACGCCCCGTGCTGGTTGCAGGGGCCGGTCCTTCGCTGGACATGGTACTTGACGAGTTGCTGCGCCATCCAAAAGAGCGGCTGCCGGAAATTGTCGCTGTAGATACGGCGCTTGGCGCTCTTTTGCGGCGAAAACTTAGGCCTTCTCTTGTTGTGGCGCTGGAGGCGCAGCACTGGAATCTTGCCGACTTTTGCGGCTGGGGCGGCGTTCCGCTGCGTATAGCCATGGATTTGAGCGCATTACCGTCTGTTTGCCGTTTTGCGTCGCATTCTCTGCCATATTTTTTCTGGACGCCATGGACAGAATTGCGGCTTTTTGAACGCTTAAAACCGGCGCTGCCTTTGCGTCTGCCGCCATTGGGCTCTGTGGGGCTTTGCGCTACGGCGCTGGCGCTGGCGCTTTCACGCGGGCCCGTTGTTGTCTGCGGACTGGATTTTGCTTTTAGCCTTGAACGGCAGCATGCCAAAGGAACTCCGTCTCATATTAGTGCGCTGCGGCAGCTTGGCCGTTTTAGCGGGCTTCCTGCGGCGCGCGGTGTTTTTCAAAAAGGCGTGTTTAAGGTGGTATCCAAAACTGGAAGCCAACTCAAGAGCAATGCCGCCATGCGCCGTTATATGACTCTGTTTAAATCCGAATTTGCCTCTAATCCGCGTGTGTTTGAACTGGAAACAGAAGGCGTTTCGCTTGGAGCGCGCCTTTTAAGTTTGGAGGCGGCAGCGCAAATGTTTTCTAAAGCCGGCAGCGCCTGTCAAAACACCGAAGATATTTTGTTGAACAAGTCTGATTGTAAACCATGCGGCGCGGATATTTCTGCGTTAATAAACTACGAAAAAAAATTGCTTGGCAATATAAGGAGTATGCTTACAGGCGCTTTGACGGCGGATAGTGCAGAGCTTGAGGCGCTTATTGACGAAGCGGATTATCTTTGGGCGCACTTTCCGGAATGTGCGGCGGCCGGCGGCCGGCGGCCTTCCGCCGCTAACACGTCGTTTTTAAAGCGTATCCGCGCCGAACTTGACCCCATGCTTGAATTGCTAAACTAAGGCCGGGCCGGTGGAGGCCGGCCGCCGCCGTGCGACCCGCGCCGTTAAACGACTGGGGCTGCCTGCGAAGCCGCACGCGGTTTCGCAGGCAGACAATGGCGGCGGCGCGTAGCGCGTAGCCGCGCGCGCACCGCTTCGCGGCGCATAGGACGGCCGCCTGCGGCGCTGCCGCGCGTGGGCAAGTGGCTGCCGTCAAAAGCGCCTTGCGCTTTTGACGGCTTGTGTTAAAGCCCTGTGCGGCCTGCGTGCGCAGGCCGCACAGGGGCGAAGCCGCGCAGTTGCAGGCCGCGGGCTGCCGGCGAAGCCGCGCGACGCGCGGCTTCGCCTGAGACGTCCCCCCGCGCCGTTTCCCGGCGCGGGGGGCGGGGAGCGGCGGTATGCTTTGCCGGCAAAACTTACCGCCGCCTGC
>JAIRPU010000057.1 GCA_031256815.1 Spirochaetaceae bacterium | reverse complement strand
CCGCGTTTGTTAAACGCGCCCTTATCCTCTTACCGCCTTCTTCGGGGGGGGGGGGGGGACAAGGCAAACGCAAACAACTTCTTCTTCGCCATAATACTACACACCTTAGGCAACTTTGCTTTATGCAACTGCCGCCTTTTAAAATGTATTTACGGCAGGGAAAAAGCCTTGCCGCATATTTGTAATATAATACATAAAGCAGGAAAAGGCAAGGGGAATTTTTGAGGTGTGGAGAGAATAAAAATATTGCGGATTATAGTTGAGAAAGGAAGATAATAAAAATCTTATTGATTTTTATTATCTTTTTTATACCCGCGCCGCTTCGCGGCTGGTGCCGGCAGCCGCCTGTGGCAGCCGCGGCGGTGTGGCCGCAATGCCGCACTTGACAAAAGCAGCGCTTTTTTTGATTATTTTGACCATGATAGCGATAGCTTCAGACCACGGCGGCCTTGCGTTAAAGGCGGAAATAAAAAAATTGCTTGAAGAAAAAGCGCTCCCCTACAAAGATTTTGGCACAAACAGCGCCGAATCCTGCGATTATGCGCTGTTTGGATACCCCGCTGCTATGGCGGTTGCCTCAGGCGAATGTGAAAGAGGAATCCTTATTTGCGGAACGGGAGTTGGAATGTCGCTTGTTGCAAATAAAATCCGCGGAATCCGCTGTGTTGTTTGTTCGGATTGTTTTACCGCCGCGCTTTCGCGTGAACATAACGACTCAAATATACTTGCGCTTGGAGAAAGGGTCGTCGGGCTTGGACTTGGCAGGTTTATAGCGTCAACATGGCTGGAAACCAGTTTCTCAGGCGGACGTCATGCACGCAGAATAGCGCATATTACCCAAATAGAAGAAGGCAAAGCCCCCGGCCTTAATTAATAATCCGGGCCGGATTCTTCCTTTTCGCCGCTCCATTCCCAGCTTTTCCATTTTTCCGATTCACGCTGGCGTATATAATCAAAAAGAATGTCGTCACGTTCATTTTTACCTGATCCCGCGCCGCCCCCGCCGGACTTTTCTATCGTTGAACTTTGTTGTTTTCGGTAAAAAGAAAGCAGGCTTAACTCCATATTTCGCTTGGCATCTCTTGCCGTACTGTCTACCTCAAGCGCCCCGCGAAATGCCGCCGCAGCCTCGGAAAAATCTTCGTTTTCAAAATAAGCTACCGCGCGGTTGTACCTAATCGCATAGAGCAGTTTTTTGTGTTCTTCGATTGACGACAGCGCCTTTTCCGCAACCGCAAAACGTTCAAGCGCGGCATCCGTTTGTTCAAGCGCAAGATACGTTGTGCCAAGCGAAAAATTAGCGTAAGCCGCCGCGGAAGGGTGATTTACCGCGTCTAAATATGCGCCTATCGCTTCGTTTATCATGCCGCGCGAAAAATAAAAGTTACCTTCCACGAGCTTTAGTTTGCCTGTTATATCTGTGCATGAAAAAAGCGCAAACGCCTGCAGGATAAAAACGATAAAAACGCAACGTTTCATTGTATTAAAACTAATGTGCGGTTGACGGCTTTGTCAAGGTAATTATGCAAATTAGTGTGGACTTGATTATTATATTTAAATGAAGGAATATCTTTTTAGACTATTTAGGAGTAAAAATGGGGAGCGAAAATTCAGATAACAGAAATTCGCCGTTTAATTTTGGCGGCCCGGGTGTTCCTGGCGGCCCTAAACGGCCTGACCCTAAAAAATGGAATGGCTGGAGGTTTTCGCTTACTTATGTGGTAATACTCATCATAGGAATGGCGGTTTTTAACTACGTTTTTGTAAACAAAGTACAAAATCTTATTGATTATTCGGCTTTTAAACAAAAAATCACAGCCGGAGAAATAAAAAAAGTCGAGCTTTCGGACAGTTATTTTACAGGTTATGCCGAAAAAGAATCCGCGCCTGGTTCAGCCGACCCGCGGCCTCCGCGTTTGTTTAACTTTAACCAGCAGGATAGCCATGCAAAGGTATGGCGGACGGTGCCAATAAACGACCCTGAGTTGATAAAACTTATGGACGAAAAAAATATCGATTACTTTGCCGTTTCACGCGAAGGAAGCGCGGTTTTAAATTTTATCTTAAGCTGGGTGCTGCCAATAGCGTTTTTTATGTTGATTTGGCGCTTTGTTTCGCGCCGTATGGGGTCTTTCGGCGGTAATGTGCTTTCTATAGGGCAGAATAAAGCGGTAATTGTAGCGGAAGGCGATGTAAAAACCCGTTTTGCCGATGTAGCCGGAGTTGACGAAGCAAAAGAAGAACTTGTTGAAGTTGTTAATTTTCTTAAAACGCCGCAAAAATATGTTGATATTGGCGGAAAAATCCCGCGCGGCGTCCTTTTGGTTGGACCGCCTGGCACAGGTAAAACGCTTTTGGCGCGGGCGGTAGCGGGAGAAGCAGGCGTAACGTTTTTTAGAATGTCCGGCGCGGATTTTGTTGAAATGTTTGTAGGCGTAGGCGCGGCGCGCGTGCGCGACCTTTTTAAACAGGCGCGCAGCAAAGACCGCTGTATAATTTTTATTGACGAGCTGGACGCAATAGGCAAAAGCCGCGTAAACAACATAGGCGGCGGAAATGACGAACGCGAACAAACGCTAAATCAGCTTTTGGTCGAAATGGACGGTTTTGACCCCTCTAGCGGACTTATAATTCTTGCCGCTACAAACCGGCCGGATGTGCTTGACCCGGCGCTGCTTCGTCCAGGGCGCTTCGACAGACAAGTGCTGGTTGACAAACCAGACCTGCACGGGCGCGAAGCAATACTAAAAATTCATTCAAAGGGCGTAAAACTCAATTCGGAAGTGGATTTAAGCTCTGTCGCCCGCAGTACATCAGGTTTTGCCGGCGCGGATTTGGCAAATATTGTAAACGAAGCGGCGCTTTTGGCAGTACGCGCCGGACGCCGGCTTGTGGCGCAAATTGACTTTAGCGAGGCGCTTGAAAAAATCGTTGCCGGTTTGCAAAAGAAGACCCGCGTGTTAAAGCCGGAAGAACGCAAGTTGACGGCGTATCACGAAGCGGGGCACGCTATTGTTGCCGCATTTACAGCGAATTCCGACCCTGTACAAAAGATTTCTATAATTCCGCGCGGTTTTGCGCTTGGTTACACGCTGCAAATGCCCGTGGAAGACCGTTACACGGTAACTCAATCAGATTTGCTTGGTAAAATTGATATTTTTTTGGGCGGACGCATTGCCGAAGAGATGGTTTCCGGCCAGTTTTCTACAGGCGCGGCAAACGACCTTACAAAGGCCACAGATATTGCCCGAAAGATGATAACCGACTATGGAATGAGCGAGCGTTTTAGAAATGTCGCGCTTACAACACGCGGCGGCAGCTATCTTGGCGGCGAAACTTCAAAGCAGGATCCGGTTTTTACACGCGAGTATTCAGAGGCAACTCAACAGTACATAGATGATGAAATTGCGCGTATAATCGAAAGTCAGTATAAAAAAGTGGAAACTCTGCTTACAGAAAAACGAAAACTGTTAGACCGTGTTTCATCCGTGCTTTTGGAAAACGAAACAATAGACGAAAAAGAATTTAAATTGCTGCTTGCGGAGGAGTTATGACGGCAGAAATGTTTACATTTTGCGATTATGCGCAGGAAATTGGCGGAAAGCTGGTTATTGTAAGCACTTTTGATACAATTATAACACGGGATTTTCCCTGTGTTCATTCTCAACTTTGTATGGTTATTAGAATCCGGTTTAACATAGGCGAATTTTGTTCACACAGTTTTCGCATTGAAGCGCAAAATATAGACGGTCAGCGCTGTATAGAGCCTATTTCCGGACACATAGAAGTTCGCAGCGGGGGTAACGCCACAGCGGTTACACACCTTGTGTTCAGCATAACAAATTTGCGTTTTCCAGATGCCGGAGTAACCAACTTTACGCTTTATGTAGACGAGCGCGAACTTTCCACTATTCCGCTTTATGTTCGAATGGACAGGCTGGATAAACTGGGATAAATGAGTACACTGTTTGTTGTGGCTACCCCTATTGGAAATCTTGAAGATATTACACTGCGGGCGGTTTCTACATTAAAATCAGTTTCGCTTGTCGCTGCGGAAGATACAAGGCGGACGCTTGCTCTCTTGACTCATTTGGGGATTCATGTTAAGATGATTTCATGCCGGGCACAAAATGAGGAATATGCGGCGCAAAAAATTGTAAGCGCGCTTGATTCCGGCGGAAATGCCGCGTTTGTTTCGGATGCGGGCACGCCTGCCATAAGCGACCCCGGCGCTGTTTTGGTGCAAAGCGCTTTAAAAGCAGGCCACACGGTATCGCCGGTGCCTGGCGCAAGCGCATTTACCGCGCTTTTAAGCGTTGCCGGCGCGCGCGATAAAACCGTGCTTTTTGAAGGGTTTTTATCGCCAAAATCAGGCAGACGCCGTGCAAGAATAAAGACGCTTTTGGAGTGCGAAGCAGGTTTCGTTCTTTACGAATCGCCTTTTAGAGTACTAAAACTTCTTGCCGATTTAGCCGATTTTGATAAGACGCGGCGGCTTTGTTTAGGCAGAGAGATGACTAAACTCCACGAGGAGTTTTTACGGGGCACAGTGGAAGAGGTGCTTGCCGGCTTATCGAACAGGGAAGAATTGCGCGGAGAGTTCGCGCTTTATGTTTATGGTAAAAAAACCGGCGGAAACGCCGGAAAATTGGCGGAAGTTCCAGTGGATTCCGCAAGTGTCTAAATGAAGATGCGGTTTAGCTTTTAATGGCAAAAATAAACCTAAATCTTTAATTTAAATTTGCCGATAATTTTGGGTAAGAAGAGGAAATAGCATGACGATCGGACCGATTGGTCAAACTGAACCGGTGCAGAATAGTAAGCCAAACCGCGTTGATCAAGCCTTCAGAGCGGAAAAAGGCGATTCTATTCACATATCCGCCGAAGCAAAAGAAAAAGCGGAATTTCTTAGCGCCCTTGAACTAATCAACGCCGCGCCCGATACGTCGCAGGAAGAGCGAATCGCTGAACTCAAAGCTAAAATAAACGACCCCTCTTATATAACAAGCGCCATTCTGTCTATGACTGCCGATAACATAATCGATATGTTAATTCCGCCAAAATCTTAGGCGTAAAGTGGCTGTGGTCTTTTCTGTCTTTTACTGGCGTTTGCCATAAATCCATGCGTCTTCTACAAAGGTGTATGTGCCGGAACGCCTTTTATTACTCTTGTAGAATTCCAAAAACGCCTCTCCATGTTCGCCCATATCAGAAGCTTTAATGTCCATATTCATGCCAATAATAATTTCTGTAACCGGATTCCCCGCAAATACGCCTTCGCCTATTTTGCGTAAATTGTATGGCAGCCGTACGCTGCTAAGTGAGTTGTTTTCAAAAGCGCCCTTGCCTAAATACTGAATGTCGGCAGGCAGGCGCAAAGCGCCGGAAAGCTTGTTGCTTGCAAACGCGCCGTCATCTATGCGCGTAAGCGTTGAAGGCAGATTTACACGATTAATTTTGTTTCCCGCAAAAGCGCGTTTGGATATTACTCTTATAATACCGTTTACAAAACGCACCGATTCAAGTTCATTATTTTCAAACGCGCCTTCGCCAAGCAGATAAAATCTTTCCGGAAAAATTATTGAGCGTAATTTGTTGCCGGAAAAAGCGCCCGCGTCAATCCTGCGGATTTTTTCCGGCAGCGTAACCTCTGCAATATTATTGCCGGCAAAGGCCTGCGCGCCTATAACGCTTAAATTACGCGAGAGCTTAAGCGTTTCAATTTGATTCGCATAAAAAGCTTTTATTCCAAGCGAGCGGACGCTGTCTGGCAAATTAAGCGATGTTATGGAATTGCGCGCAAAAGCGGAATCGCCAATTTCACCAAGCTTAGGCGGCAGAATAACTGAATTAAGCGCATTTCTGGCAAAAATACCGCTGTTTATAACAGTAAGCCGCGCCGGTAATTTAACCGAAGTTAATTTATTGCCGGCAAATGCCCAATCCTCAATTAAAAGCAAAGTATCCGGCAAAACCAATTCGTTAATTTCGTTCATTGCAAACGCATAAGCGCCAATGTGCTTTAAGTTTTCGGGGAGTTCTACACGGGATATATTATTTGCCATAAAACTTTGTTCGCCTATGGAAGAAAGCATTTCCGGAAACACAAGCCCCTTAAGTTTGTTTCCCAAAAAAGCGGACGCGCCTATTGTGTCGAGGTTTTTGGAAAAACTAATAGTTTCAATACGGTTAAACGCAAAAGCGCCTTTGCCTACAGCAAATACAGAGTTTGGCAAAACAAGCGCGTTAATATGCTGGTACGCAAAAGCGCCGTCTGAAATAACACGGGTTTTTGAAGAAATATTTACAGAAGAAACCGGTTTTTTTGTCCAGTCGGGAACGCCAAGACTGGCTGCCCCGCTGCTAATCTTTTTTGGAGAAAGCGCTTCTTCGTCAGAAATTACAGCTTTTTCAATATGAATACAGCTATGCAGCGCCAAAATCAATACAATGAACATTGCAGGCGCCGGCTTTGAAATGCCGCTTATGCCTGTTTTTGCCATTTTATAATGCGTTCGTAAGCCGCCCTCATCTGCATAAATTTTACCGCTCCTCCCGGGTCTCTATCAGGATGATACTTCTTGCATAATATACGATAAGCTTTTTTACAATCATCAAACGAAGCGCCGGCGTCAAGCCCAAGCGCGTTAAAATCCGCTATAAGCGATTTTGGGACATTATGCCGCCGCTGCCTGCCGGAATCCGCGGTTTTGGCCTGCGTCCTCTCAAAACGATTCATTTCGCCAGGGTCGCCGCGAAGAAACGCTTCCAGTTCTTCTTCCGCCTGCGCAATATCCGGGTCTACATACGAACCTTCGCGATTACCAGAGAAGTCTTCCACCAAGTTTTCAATGGTGTTGGAAAAAGCTTGTTCTAAACGTTTAAAAATCCCCATATAAACTCCGGATACATAAAAACGATGAGCCATAAGCCGGATTCTGTTGACGCGGGAAACGCGCCCTGCCGCCATCTATCTTGCCCCGAATTTGCAAACGGGGTCTTTGCAGTCTACCCGCGGCCTAAGGACGGGCAATCCAGCCGCTGTTTAACTTTGCTCCCGATGAGGCTTGCCATGCCATAGCCGTTGCCGTCTATGCGGTGGGCTCTTACCCCTCCGTTTCACCCTTACCGGCAGAAGCCGGCGGTTTGTTTTCTGTTGCGCTGCTGTCAACGCCAGACTAAACCGGCGCTGCCCGGGCGTTACCCGGCATCGTGCCCTGCGGAGCCCGGACTTTCCTCACACCCGCAAAAACGGGGCGCGGCGGCCGGCTCATCGTTCAATAATAATAACCGTAAAACAGAGTGTAATCAAGAAGGTATAAGTTCAAAATAAAGATTCGGTTTACAACCGGAAGCCGTAGTCAGAAATAAACATGAAAGTCTGATTGACGACACGTGTTATACGTGTTACATTGCTGTTATGAAGTTTGCGGAAATTCAAAAAATTGTTATTGGAGATGGCTGGTATCTTGTGCGGGTGAATGGTTCTCATTATCAATACCGCCACGCTGTAAAGAAAGGCGGCGTAACAATTCCACGCCATACCGGGGATATTCCGCAGACCGTTATTAACTCGATTTTGAAACAAGCCGGGTTAAAATAACTTTTACGGAGCAAAAAATGAAATATGTTTATCCTGCGTGTTTTTATCCTGAAGATGACGGGCGGTTTTCTGTTGTTTTACCGGATTTTCCGCTTGCCACCTACGGCGCGGATTTACCGGAAGCAATGTATATGGCGCAAGAAGCGGCGGCTGGACGTATCATATACGATTTGGAAGATGGCGAGCCATTGCCGCTTCCCAGCCGGCTTGAAAGTATTACGCCCGAAAAACCTAATGGGTTTGTATCTCTTGTATATATTGACCTTGACTTGTTTAAGGCTGTATTTGATGAAAAACCTGTAAAAAAAACATTAACTATTCCTTCCTGGTTGAACAGTGCGGCGGAACGTAAAAACGTAAATTTCTCGGCTGTATTAAAAGAGGCTTTGCTTGAAAAGATGCAATAGACGGAAAATTTGAATACGGCTATTCAACAGGCTGCAGCCGCAGGATAGTCTTATAGGGCATTTTCGATAAATTTAGCGGAAATGAGTCTAATCATTTTTATATGCCATAGCAGCTGTATATTCAAATAATACGTCTTCTTTGGTTGTTTTAAGCACCCTGATAATAAGTGAATACTTGCGTCCTTTATCATTCCCATAGCCCGTTACAGCTACATGATAATATCTTCCTTTTTTTGCGCGTGGATTAGCTCCATTTATCATCTCTGAAGCCAACTCTAAAACCTTTGGCGGAACAACACGCCAGTTAACCACATACGCATTTGTAAATGGAATATCAACCTTGCTATTAGATTCAATTTTAGACCCCTTTTTGGGGGCAATTCCAAAATAGGTAACAGCCCAATCCGCATAAACCATGCTGCCAAAACCTAACATTACCAATGCAATTAAACATCTTTTCACTTAATTTCTCCTATTTTAGAATAGCATTTACGCTTCTCTCCGTCAACTGTTTTATACACAGGGTCAGCAATTCCGAATTAAAAAAATGATGAACCGGCGCGGTTTGTATGCATTTATGGTGTTTTTGGGCGCGGTTTTGCTTTAGAATTGATGTTGAAATATCAGCCGGAGTTTGATAGCATAAATGTTGTTGCGGGGATTAAACGTGCCGGATTACAGCGGAATACAAAAAGAAGAAACACTAAAGGGGCTTGTATATCAAGACTATTTCTCAAAATTCAGCTACGAACCGAACATTGACAACATAGATTTTGTTGTTACAGATAAAAAAGCGCGGGGCGATTTATTCGCTGAAAGCATGGGCAGCTCTGTCCACATTGCGTATGGGGAAGCGAAAAAGGGAATCCGTGACCTGTTCGATATGTTTACCCAGTTGATTCTCACTTGCAAAAAGACTTACGAAAAGGGCGAGCATTTAGCCCCGCCGTGGTTGCTGGTTTTTGACGAGGCCCGAATCGCCTTTGTTGCTTTCCATGACATACTCCCCATTTTTACGGAAACCGATTTTAACTGGAACCAAACGCC
>JAIRPU010000042.1 GCA_031256815.1 Spirochaetaceae bacterium | reverse complement strand
TCTGCGCTTTTAGCGCAGAATGGGGGCGGCAAATAAGGCAGCGCCATGCCAAGCAGGGCGCTGCCGCGCCGCGAAGCGGCGCGGGTGTTGTAGCGCAGGCCGCGGCACAACGGCCGCCGCACCGCAGATGCGGTGTGGCGGCTTCCGGTAGAGGCCGGAGGCGCACGTCCACCTCACGCCCCGCCCTGAGCTTCGCGCGAAGCGCGTTGCCACCAACCCGCGCCGCTTCATCAGTTTTCTCTAATTCGGAATTACTAAAAGAAGCTTTAAATAACTCTTGACTTATAAGATAAATTCGCCGACAATAGAGTATGGGTTTTAAACTTTTTAGCCGTATCCGGCTGCGCAAATTGAGCTTTCCTAAAAAAACATTAATATTATGGCCGCTTGTAACGTGTTTTTTCTGTGTTTTAATAATTAGCGCCGGCGCGCAAACCGCCGAACGCGAACGGCGTTATACTTCAATGCTTCAGAATGTGTTTGAATTTATACAAACGCATTATGTCGAAAATGTAGACCCGCAAAAGCTCTACGAGGGCGCTATGTCCGGTATGCTGGGTGCTTTAGGCGACCCGTACTCGCAGTTTCTTGCAGAAAAAGATATGTCCGACCTCAATCAAAATGTAATAAAAGGCAGCTATGGCGGCGTTGGACTTTATATATCCAAACCTACAGGCGAAAAACCGGATGGCAAACCGGCCTTTGTAGAAATAGCATCGCCAATTGAGGGTACGCCGGGCTGGAAGGCAGGGCTTCAGCCTGGTGATTTGATAATCAAAATAAACGAAGAAGGCACAGATAAGCTTTCCATGGACGATGTGCTTGCGCGGCTTAAAGGCCCGGCCGGCGAACAAGTTAAACTTTTAATAAGGCGCGGCATCAGCCTTGAATTTCCGGTTACGCTTACAAGGGCAATTATAGAAGTTCCTACAGTAAAACACGCGATGATAGGCGATATTGGCTATCTAAAATTGATAAGTTTTAGCAACATGACGGCCGACCGCGCGCGTGAGGCGCTTGAAGAGTTTAAAAAGCAAAACTACAAAGGAATTGTGCTTGATTTGCGTAACAATTACGGCGGTCTTTTAAGTTCCGCGGTAGAGGTAAGCAATTTATTTTTGGAAGGCGGAATTGTCGTTTCTGTTAAATCCAGAATACCCGGCCAAAATTCAGTTTCTTATGGCGGAAAATCGCCTTTGGTTGCGCAAAACATTCCAATAGTCGTTCTTATAAATCATGGTTCGGCCTCGGCGTCAGAGATTGTTGCAGGTGCGCTTAAAGACCGCGGGCGGGCTTACCTTGTCGGCGAAAAGTCTTATGGCAAAGGCTCTGTTCAACAGGTTTATCCGCTTGATAAATCCGGTTTTAAAATAACCACAGCGCGTTATTATACTCCAAGTGACGTCAATATAGATAAAGTAGGAATTCCTCCTGACCGTGAAGTCCTCTTTCCAAAATTTTCACAGGAAGACGCGGACAGACTTAACAAGTTAATAAATTCAAATAAAATACCGGAGTTTGTTCAGTCCAACCAGCAGGCGGCGCCCGGTGTTCAGGATAGTTTTGCCAGACAGCTGCAGGCGGAGTATAAACTTGACTTTAACTTGCTGCGCCGTTTAATTAGAGACGAGCAGAATCGCACCGTAATAGCGCCTGTTTACGACCTTGAATATGATGTGCAGTTGCAGGAAGCGGTTAAAATTTTACGTGAAGGAATATATTTTCAGCTTATAAAAAACACTAAAACAGTGCGCGACCTACAACAAGCCGCGCAGGATGACGCGGCGGCTTCCTAGCCTGATGGCGTTTTTTGATATTTCAAAAAATTGGATTATACTCGCGCCGCCCCTGTGCAGAACTCAGGCGGCGCGCGATTTTGCGCATATAATATCAAAGCTCCGCGAAGAAGCGGGCTTTGCGCCTTCCGCGCCTGTAATTATAGACAGCGTTAACAGCGCTCCCGACGGCGCTTCGGAAATTGTTTTTAATTGCGACGCCGGTTCAAAAAAAAACAGTTTTGCATGGCGCGCCGCAGAAGAACGTATAGAAATTTACGGACATTCCATTAGAAGTTTTGATAACGCGCTTTTTGATTTTTTGGGCAAGCTTGGAGTGAGCTGCGGTTTAAATGGTGAATTTGTTCTGCCCCAAAAACACAACGGCGGCCTTTTCCCGCTTGAAAAATCAAATTTTTATACTCATCATTCTGAGGAACCGCGCAGGCTTTTTATAGGCGCAAAACGAAATTTTAATGAAGCGCGCAGCCTCTTGTTCTATGCGGGCAGAACCCAAATAGATGAAGTTGTTTTTTCGCTTAAACCCGAAATAAAAACTTCGGAAGAACAGGCGCTGCTTGCAATAGCGGAACGGTATCATCTTGCCGTTGGCAGGGGCGGTTACGAGCTTTCTATGCTTGTACCAAGAAAACTTTTTTTGTTTCACCGTTCATTGTTTCGCATGGAAAGCGGCAAACGCAAAAAAGATGCAAATTTTTGCGCCAGTAATCATAAAACACTGGAAGTGCTGAAAAAAAACGCGGCATTTTATTTTGAAAAATACAAAGGGACAAAAAATTACTATCTTTTCCCAGACGGCGGCGCGGAGCAGCGTTTTTGGTGTTCATGTCCGGCCTGCCGGGCGTTTTCATTTAAAGAGCAAAACCTTATGGCGCTTTGCGCCGCTGCCTCTGTGCTTGCAAAAATTGACGGCGAAGCGCGCTTGTTCTGCGGCGGAGTAAATTCCGGCGAAAGCGCGCTTTCTTCATTAACAAACATGATTTATATTCAGGAAAAAATAGATATATACTAACAAGTTAATTATATTGTATAATTTAACGTAAACATGGAAATCATAAAAATAGGGTCAGATATTTTAAGGCAAAAATGTGAATCTGTAAATGAAATAACAGAAGCTCATTCCAAACTTGCCGGAGAGATGTTTAAAATATTGGACGCAAGCCGCGGAGTTGGGCTTGCCGGGCCGCAGATTGGGGTGCCGCAGCGTATTTTTGTTATAAGGCTGGATGGCGACTCTCCGCGTGTATTTATAAATCCGTCTTTATTGGAAACTTCAGAAGAAACCGCTCTCGGCGAAGAGGGCTGTCTTTCCATACCAGGCGTTTGGGCGGAATTGCGCCGTCCAAAACGTGTAAAAGTTCAGGCATGGAACGAAAAAGGGCGGCCTTTTTCCATTGAGGCGCAGGGAATTCTTGCCCGCGCAATACTGCACGAATACGACCATCTTGAAGGCATACTTTTTGTTGACAGGCTTTCAGAGTTAAAGCGGGAACGCCTTATGGCAAAATACAGCAAACTAAAAAAGAACCAATGAATTCTTTTGAAGAAACATTGTCCAGCCTTAATCCACGTCAGTGCGAAGCGGTTCGCGCTGATAAAAATGTTGTAGTAACCGCGGGCGCGGGTTCCGGAAAAACAACGGTGCTTTCCGCCCGTTATGCTTACCTTATAATGCGCCGAAATCTTGATACAAGCCAAATATTAACGCTGACATTTACAAATAAAGCTACAAACGAAATGTTTGAACGTATTTATAAAATGCTTGCTTCGAGCAGTACGGAAGAATCCGCGCAAAAAGCGCTGCGTAATTTTTACGAAGCTAAGATACAAACGATTGATTCTTTTTGCGCCGGCCTGGCCAAAAACGGCGCCGCTTTTTTTGGAATATCACCGGACTGGAAGACAGGTGAAGCGGCGCTTGAAGAACTTATTTCTGACGCGGCGCTTGCGTTTGTGCTTGAACGGCGCGATAACCATGCGCTGCAAATAATTACAGGCGATAAAAAAATCAACCTTATTTCGTCCGGCCTTTTTTCATCTGTAATTTTAAACGAAACTTCTGTTTCAAATCCTGTTGATTTTTTGGCCATGCTTGACGAACAAATACAAATAATTATTTCTGAATATCCTGCTCTTGTAAATTTGATTAATACCCAACAAATGTCTGTAAAAAAAAATCCGGTTAATATGCCGGAAGCCGCGGATATAAAAATTATACTGGAAGAAACAGAAGGGGCAAATGCCGAAAAAATAAAATTATTAAACTATTATAATATGCTGCTTGAAACAGGTACTAAAGATCAAAAAAATGATTTTGCGCCGCTTGTTAATTTTGTGCTTCAAATAAAAATATTAAAAGAGATTTATTCGCTTTTAAATGATTTTCAGTCGCTGTGCAACACACAAAAACGAAAAACCGGCCTGCTCTCATTTAACGATGTAGCGCAGCTTGCAGCAGACACCCTTAAAAAAATTCCTGAAATTAAACAGATGTATCAGAATGAAATTAAAGCAATTATGGTTGATGAATTTCAGGACAATAACAGCGCACAAAAAGAACTTCTCTTTTTGCTTGCCGGAAACGCCCAAAAACTTTTTTTTGTAGGCGACGAAAAGCAGTCTATTTACCGTTTTCGCGGCGCGGATGTTTCGGTATTTCACGAATTAAGCAAAACCATTGATTCTGTACACCTGGAAACAAACTACCGTTCCCGAAGCTCTCTTATAGGAGCATTTAATATTCTGTTTAAAGATATTTTTACTCTTAAAAAAACACCTGAAAATTATGATGCTGAATTTTATCCTTTGGAAGCATGGCGTAGCGCCGGCGAAGCCAAACGCGCTTATATGCATTTTGCGCTGTTTGAAGAGGAAAAAATACCGCAAAACGATAGAAATTCAATAAAACCAATTGAAGTTGAAGCTTCGTATATAGCGCAAAAAATAAATTCCATTGTCCGCGGAAACCCGCCGCTTTTAATTTTAAAAAAAGATGCAAACGGCGAATCTGAGGCGGCGTGCAGTTTTGAAGATATTGCCGTGCTGCTGCGAAGAAAAACGCATCAAAACGAACTGGAACGTGAATTAAAACGGCTTGATATTCCGTATAACGCCGAAGAACCTTCCAGCCTTTTTAATGATGCCTTTATAAACGATGCCCTTAATTTTATGCGCCTTCTTGTTTATCCGGGCGATAAACTCTCTTACATGGCGCTTTTGCGTTCTCCATTTGCAAGGTTAAGCGATGAAGCGCTTACCGCCATAGTTTTAATGTTTAATAAAATTCCTTTTAATGATGCCCCGCTTGATTATTTAAACGAAGAAGATAAAAAACGTTATATTAAAATAAAAGAAAATTATTATGAATTAAAAAAAAGCCTGGAATCCGGTACTGTCGGCATAACAGAACTTTTAAGCATACTTTGGAACGACTTTGGCTACAGGTTTGAATCGCTTTGCCGTAAAGGAAAAGGCGCCTTAAGTTTTGATTATTTTTTTGAACTTGCCGTAAAAGCCGAAACGCGGAATAAAACGCTTGCCCAGTTTTTACACGAGATAGACAGCTATAAAAAACAGGGCTTTGATGCAGACCAGAAAAAACTTTTGCCGTTTGACATTCCGGTTGAACGCGATACGGGAGTGCGTATTCTTACAGTTCACAAGAGCAAAGGGCTTGAGTTTCCTGTTGTTTTTATTTTTGATACAGCAGGAACTGAATCTGCGGGAAAAAACGGCGGCGCGTATTTTGCACTGCGGCGCGATGGCAGAGAACCTCTTGTAACAATTAATCTTCCGCAAGCTGCGGAATTAAACGGTAAAAAACCTCAAAATTATTTTTATAACAAATTTAAAAACGACGAAAAAAACAGAATGGCGGCAGAGCTTCGCCGGCTTGTTTATGTTGCCGCGACACGCGCCGAAAGCGAGCTTTACTGGACCGGTACAATTCCAAAAATAACAAAAGCAGAATTGAAAGCTTCAAATTGCAAAGAAGAACCGCTGCCTTTTATGGAGCGTTTAAGATTATACGGCGATAAAGTAGCCAAAAAAGCAGCCAAAAAAGAAAATCCGTCTTCTATTCTTGATTTAATAGCGCCGGTAATAGTTAAAGACAGCGGCGGCTTTTGGGATATAGAACAAATAAAATATTCAAAGCACGCCAGGTTAAAAAGCGATTTTATAAAACAGGAAGCTGTTTTAAAAGCAAAACAGTTATACGAAACAGCCGCTGTTGAAGATATGCCGCATACCGCAGGCGATTTTGGACTTACTCAGGCAGCTTCAAAAAATTATTTGTTTGGCGGAGAAGCAATGGAAGCCGCCGGTTTTGGCTCTCTTGTACATAATTTTATAGAAACACGCCTTAACGGCAGCGGCATTGCGGAAGAACATCAAAAATCCGCCCGTTTTAGGGAAGCAGAAAAACTTGCCGGAGTTTTTTTTGATTCAGAACTTGGCAAGCGCGCGCTTTGCGCTCCCTTCCGCGTTACGGAGTATCCTTTTATTTCGCGTATAAACAACAATGAGGGCAAAGAAATTTATACCAACGGCAGGGTCGATTTAATTTTTCGTGATGCCGGCGGCTTGTGTATAGTCGATTATAAAACAGATAAAAACTTTGAGCCGGAACGCTATATTGAGCAGCTTTTAATCTACCGCAATGCGGCGGAAGAAATTTTCGGCGGCAAAGCTACGGCATATCTTTTCTATTTGCGGTTAAACAAGATTTTTAGAGCGGAGAATACATGAAGACGCGCATTGCGCTTGCGTTGTTTTTTTTGCCTTTCTGCGGTTTTGCGCTTGATTTTGGCATTTTTATTGAAAATGAGTTTTTTGTGGAATCAAGTTTAATTCAAAACAACTTTAACGCAAACCCGTGGTTTAATGTAAAATTTGATAAACAAAATAAATTATCTTTTTTTTTGTCGTTTGAATTATTTAACAAAAATAAAAACAGTGAACATGATTTTATCTCCAGTTTTGGCTTAACCTATTTTAGCTATAATCCCCTGCCCTGTTTTAATATTTTGTTTGGGCGTTTACATTATTCGGATAAAGCTTTGCTTATAGCAGACGGAGTGTTTGACGGATTTACAGGAGAGTTAAGAACGGCGCCTTTTAAATTTACGGTTTCAGCGTTTTACACTGGGCTTCTTCAAAAAGAACAAACCAAAATTATTATGAACCGCACCGATTTTGAAGAATACGAAGACAGCAAAAATTATTATACTCCAAAAAAAATCTTTGTATCCGCAGAAACAGAAATAAAAGACGTATTTGGCTACAGGAATCAAATTAATATAAATTATATAACGCTTTACGACATAAACCGCAATGACGGTTTTGACAGTCAGTATCTTTTGCTGAGCGCCGGCTTTCCGTTTTTTTCAGATTTTTCACTCTTTATAAGTTCGGCAACCGGATTTGCAAAAAATGCAGGACAAGATATGCTGCACCATGCGGCGAAAATTACACTGGACTACAAGCCTGCTTTTACGCTGCCTGATGATGTTTTTAGTTTTTGTTTTTTATGGAGTTCAGGGCGTGGAGATGGCGGTTCCGGAGCATGGACGTCAATAAGTTTTTTTGAACAGGGAGAAGCTTTTAAAGCGCCGTTTACAAACCTTGCCGCAGCGTGTATTTTTTATAAAATTAAATTCTTAAAACTTGCAAATGTAGATTCAGCGTTTCGCTGGTTTTTTCGCACTTCAAACGAACTTCCCATAACGGCGGACATAAACACCGGCAATGAAATGTTTATTGGGCAGGAGCTGGCTTTTAATGCGGATTTTATATTGTTCAGCGACTTTGCATTTAATTCCGGCTTTGGGATTTTTATTCCACAGCCAATTTACGGCGAAGCGCTTGGATTTGTGTTATGGAAATTTAAATTAACTGTTAAAATTCAAATATGAAAAAACCGGTACTTATACAGCTTTTTTTATTTTTTTTTACCTCTGTTTTAATTTCAGCGCAGCCGCGTATAATGCTTGGCGAAGTTTCCGGCTCGGTTGAATTTCGTGTAAATTCAGATTCAAAATGGCAGCCCGCCAAAGCCGAAATTCTTTTGGAATCTGATTTTGAAATTGTAACAGGATTTGCAAGCAGCGCATCAATAATATACGGGAATACAAAAATTGAACTTCGCGCGCTTACAAAAATAATATTGCGCAATATAGAAATTACAATATCAAAAGAAGGAACCAAAAAACATCTTTTTTTATTTGAGCTTGTCTTAGGCAGAATCCGCGCAGAAGTTATGCCGGAGGAAACAGGCGAAACAGTTGTTATAGCGCGTTCCAAAACCGCTTTGTGCAAGGCCGCCGGTACTTTTTTTGAATTTGACGGTTACAATGCATGGGTGGAACGCGGCAG
>JAIRPU010000109.1 GCA_031256815.1 Spirochaetaceae bacterium | reverse complement strand
GCAATTTCAAAAATTTCGCGCCGTGCGGAACTTAACCTTGCCGCAGGATGTGAATTAATTATAGCGCGGAATTTATTTGTTCGCGTTGGAATAAGAGACCTGCTGCCAAGCGCCGGAATTGGTTATGAATATAACAATCTAAAATTTAACATTGCAATTTATGGCAAAGAATACGGAAATTATGCCGGAACCTATAGTTCTTACACCTTGAGTTTTAGCGCTCAATTTGTTAAAAAATAAAAACAGGATATTGAGACCATGAAGCAAATTTTAATTAAAAACGCGTTTGTAGTTTGCGAAACCGACGAAGCGGACGCAGATGTTCTTGTTAAAGATGAAAAAATAGCGGAAATTGGAAAGTATATTAACGCGCCGGACGCTTATGTTATAGATGCCAGAAATAAAATTCTTATTCCGGGCGGAGTTGATATTCATACTCACTTTTGCCTTGACGTTGGTTTTACAAAGGCAAGCGATGATTTTTACACGGGAACAGTTGCCGCGGCATTTGGCGGAACCACTACGATTGTTGACCATCCGGGTTTTGGACCGGAAGGCTGCGCATTAAATTATCAAATTGAAGCTTATCATTTGCTTGCGCGTGATAAAGCGGTAATTGATTACGGATTTCATGGAGTTGTGCAGCACGTAAACAGCGAAATTCTTTCAGAAATGAACACGCTTGTAAAAGATGGAATAACAAGCTTTAAAATATATCTTACATATAATTATAGGATTGAAGACAAAGAAGCGTTTAATTTTATTTCTCATGCGGCGTCACTTGGCGCTTTAACGGCGGTTCATGCGGAAAATCACGGTGTTATTGAGGCGCTCCGCGAGCGTTTTAAAGCGCAGAATCTGCTTTCGCCGTATTACCACGCGCTGTCGCGTCCTGATGAATGTGAGGCGGAAGCTGTTTCGCGCATGGCGCTTATAGCGCGGCTGGCCGGTGACGCGCCGCTTTACATTGTACATCTTAGCAGCGCCCTGTCGCTTGAATTTGTAAAAGCGGCGCGGGAAAGGGGGCAGCGGCAGCTTTTTGTCGAGACCTGTCCTCAGTATCTCTTTCTTGACGCTTCCCGTTATGAAGAAGAGAAACATGGCGGATTAAAATACATTATGTGCCCGCCGCTTAGAAGCGCCGTTGATAATACAAAGCTTATTAAAGGTCTTGAAAACGATATTGACGTTGTAGCCACAGACCATTGCCCCTTCTTTTTTGCTTCTCAAAAATTAAGGGGTAAAGACGATTTTATGCTGTGTCCTTCCGGTGCGCCGGGTGTGGAAGAAAGGATCCCACTGCTTTTTTCAGCGGTTATTAAGAGAAGGCTTGGGTTAAAGCGTTTTGTAGAGCTTTGCTGTGAAAATCCGGCAAAAATTGCTGGAATTTACCCTCAAAAAGGGGTTATACGTACAGGCAGCGATGCCGACCTTGTAATTATCAATCCAAATGAATATGCAATACTAAGCGCAGCCTCACTTAAATCGAATGTTGATTATTCCGTCTATGAAGGCTTTAAGACGCTTGGAATGCCGGAAACGGTTATTTCCCGCGGAGAAATTATTGTAGACCACGGAAAACTCAGCGCGAGCGCCGGAAGAGGGCGCTTCCTTAAACGCGCGCCGGCTCAAACACCGCGTTAAGCTATAGCAGGTGATGTCCTAATCGAGAGTGCCCGCGCGCCCGCTCGCTTGGCACCGTAGGGTCGCGCACGGCCCCGCTGCTGCTCCCCGGCCTGTGTGCATGCCCGCCGCTGTCGAAGAAGCCGCGCGTAGCGCGGTCGCCGCAGGCGGCCACCAGCGGCAGCCTGCGAAACCCCGCAATAGCGGTTTCGCAGGTCGACATCCAACGCGCCACGCCTGCGGCGTGGCGCGTGCAGCGCGGTTTCGCCTGCCGTCGCCGTTGCACGGCCCCCCGCGCCGCGAAGCGGCGCGGGCATAAAAGACAATAAAAATCTATAAGATTTTTATTGTCTTCATTATCTTAACCAATCTCAACTAATAGCAGCCAACAATAAAAATCCAAAAGGATTTTTATTGTCATCCTTTAGATTTTTATTGCCTTCCAATTTTGCGTATCCATGCGCTTAGTTCGCGGTTCGGTGTTTTTACTTTTGGCGCGTCTTTTGGATTTGAATCAAAAGCGCTGACAGCAAGCCCTTCACCGGTAACTGCACGGGGGCAGAGTTTTTTTATGTCGTCAAGACTGCGTCCAAAACGGCTGCCTCCATTTGTAACAAGCGGATATATAGTCTTGCCGGAAAAATCGTAGGCTTCAAGAAATGTAAAAACGCCCATCGGCATGGTTCCCCACCAGTTGGGATAGCACAAAAAAATCGTGCTGTACTGTGCCATATTACCAACGCTGCCTGAAAGCGCAGGACGGGCATTATGCGTTTGTTCATCTTTGGCTACAGCAGTACATTCATTATAGGTTTCTGGATATGGCTTTACTGTTTTTATCTCGAACAATGTTCCACCGGTTTCCTGCGCTATTTGCCCGGCAAGCGCTTTGGCATTTCCGCTCCACGAAAAATATGCCACAAGAATTTTATTGGTTTGAGCCTGCGCTTCCATACTTACCTCCATACAAAAAAGCGCTGCAATTAAAAACAAAAGTTTCTTCATTTTTATCTCCTTAAAATATGTTTTCTTAAATAAAATCTTATAAAACTCTAATCGCGCTGCCGAATAATTTCATAAAGAAGCACGGCGGCGGCACAGGATACATTTAGCGAATCTACATGACCAAGTGATGGAATCGATATAAGCGCATCGCAAGATTCGCAGAGAAGCCGCGAAAGTCCGGCTTCGCCGCCTAAAACAACCGCTACCCGGCCATTCAACTTTTTTTTGAACGCCGTCTCCCCGGACATATCCGCGCCATAAACCCAAAAACCGGCCTCTTTTAATTGCTCTATTGCGCGTGGAAGATTTGGCACCTGTGCAAGCTGCACCCATGCGGAAGCGCCTGCCGAAGAATGTGCAACAACATCCGTTTGGTTTGCTATGCGTTTTGACCTGCTTACAACAAAATCAACGCCAAACTGGTCGCAGGAGCGCAATATTGCCCCATAATTGTGCGGGTCTGTAACTTCATCAAGAATAACAACCAGTGCGGTTTCGCGCCCTTCAAGGCCGTCAAGCAATTCTTCAAAACCGGCTTTTGCATCGTTTGAATTGTGTACTTCCAGCGCAATACCGCGGTTATCTCCGGCAAGCCGGTTAAGTTCATGGACGCCGGTACGCTCAACGCGGATTTTTTCTTTAATCGAAAGGTCAATAATCGCGCGGGCGCGCGGCCCCGCCTTGGCCACCAAAAGCGCAACCGCGCCCCTTTCCGATTTTATTCGTTCTTCTATCGCATGAAAATTTGTAATATACACTTAATAACTCCATGTGTAACCAAAAGAAATCATGGGAACCGGCATTTGATAATTCGCCGTATCGCTGCCCTCAACTTCTTTGCCGGTGTATTGGTCAAAACTTTTGTTTGATTCGCGTGTTTTTAAAAACGCAAGTACGCCTTCAGCGGCAAGATACAATTCACCGTGTGTTTTACCGCTTCGCCGGAATGTAAAAAATGAAATTTTTATATCAAGCGGAATTGTAAAACCATCGCGCAATGTATCTGAATATTCATTTTGCCGTTTATATTTTTGCATAAAGAAGCTGTTGCTGCCACGTTCAACAAGCACAGGATACGCCGTAATTTTGCCCGCTTTGGAGCGCGGCGCGCCGGAGGCAAAGCCTAAACGCAGCGCAATATTATAACGCGGCGCAGGTTTTATATTCATTACAACATTAAGATTATGAAACCTGTGATAGGATGGCCAGCGCCATTCTTCATTTTCAAAAAGCTCGCCATTTCTTGAGCTAAACGGATTGCGCATTCTGGCCCAGATAAATGTATACGCAATCCAGCCGTCTATATAGCGTGAATGTAATTTTTGCAGCATTACATCAAAACCGGCAATATGACTTTCGCCGTTAAAATAATGTTCGGAATGTGCCTGCCCCGTTGTAGAATCAACAATCGAAACAGTATAATGTCTGTCAAAAACATATTTATAATAAGCTTCTATGTTGAAGCTGTAATTGTCCAAAAAATTAATTTTAGCGCCGAGCAGGCTTGTCCAGCTGCGGTTTTGTTTTAATTCAAAATCTTTTATGCCTGTAGCTTTGTTAAAGCTTGATGTATTATCTGTCATGGAAGAAAAAAGCCCTGTTCCGGCTGTAAAGTCAATAGAATCAAAAATCGATTCATTTTTTAGCAGATTAAAATCGACATTTATTCGCGGATTAAATGCCGGCATACTTTGAATGGAAAAATCTTCGCCTGCCACAAAAAAATGGTCAACGCGCAATCCCAATTCGGCACCGAATTTTTGATTCGGAGTTTTGTACTCCAGCAGGGTGTATGCCGCGCTGGAAAGCGCATGACTGTCGTTTTTGTTTGGCCCTATCGTCATTGCGCGGTTTATATAATAAGCAGGGCTGCCGGGCCCCATTGAGTCAGGCGGCACTTCTATTTCCATAAGTCCCTGCATAAAAGATTGGCGCGTCCACAGGTTAAAAAACTCCTGAACCCCTGCGGCAAACAAAAAGCCTTTGCCTGCATCCCAGTCATAATCAACACGCGCCTGTATAGAAGATGTAGTGCTTTCAAGATCCATTAGATAATGAGAATCGATAGGCGGTATCGGGTCGGGGAAGAAATTGGAAGGAAAAAACGGAAGTAAATCTGACGGCGGCCAAGGATCTGGTTTTGGTACATCGCCTACATTGTGAATATCACCCTTAACATATACACTGCGAAAACCTGCGCCAACCGAGGTTTTTAATAACATTTCTTTATTGGGATTCCATTTAAAACCGCCAATCAAAAACCCCTGAAGGTTGTACCAATCGAACTTTAAGCTAATATCCTGTTCTCCGTTGCTAAACGTTACTTTGTTATTATAATTTGCGCCAATGCCATCGCCGCCAATAAATCCGTTTAACGTTACCTC